>DASPOR010000052.1 GCA_035625915.1 Alphaproteobacteria bacterium
CAAAGATGAGAACAGTCTTTTCCGCCGTCATTCCCTTTGCGGCGGCACAATTTGTCGCAGTCGCCGTGGCCACGGTTCTCTTCGCTCTCGTAGCATGGACAGCTGGCGCACGCGCCGATGAAGCGAGCGAGCCCCTCGCACGACAAGATTATGCCGCCGCCGCCGAAGCCCTACGATCCCAGGCGGCGAGAGGCGATGCGGCAGCACAGCTCAGTCTCGGCCTTCTCTATCTGAACGGCCAGGGCGTCGCGCAGGATTTTGGCGAAGCAAAAAAGTGGTTCGGGAAGTCGGCCGATCAAGGCAACGATCAGGCTGAGACGAACCTCGCGGCACTTTATGTCCAAGGCCGCGGCGTCAAGCAGGACTATACCGAGGCGCGGAAGTGGCTGAGCAAGGCGGTCGTGAAAGACAATCTGGCCGCCTCGCGCATGTTGGGCCAGCTTGTCATGAAAGGCCTAGGCGGCAAGCAGGATACCGCCGAAGCGATCCGAATTTTCCAATCGGCGGTCGACAAAGGTGATGCCGAGTCGGCGCGCATTCTCGCACTCTTTTACATCGAGGGCGTTAGTGTCGCCAAAGACTACGTCGAAGGTGCAAAATGGCTCGCCAAGGCCGCCTCGATGGGCGATCTCGCAGCCGCGGATCAACTCGGCGCGTTTTTCCACAATGGCATTGGCGTGAACAAAAGCGATCTCGCCGCGATTCGTCTCTGGTCGCAGGCAGCCGATAAAGGCGATGTGTCGGCCCAATACGATCTCGCCGTACTCTTCGACCAAGGTTACGCGGTCCGCGACGATGAACCCGGTGGCGAGGAGATTTTCGCGAAGCTCCGGCAGCAGAAAGACAAAACGCTCGACCCGGACAAGGACGGCAGAGTTCCCCATGCCATCGTCATTCATAATTTGCCCGAATCGCTCAAGCTTTATCAGAAAGCGGCCGACGGAGGATCGAAGCTGGCGCTGCTCAACCTCGCCGAAATGTATCGCGACGGTCGCGGTGCCAAGCAAGATTACCCCCGTGCGATGAGCCTCTTCAATCAGGCGGCAACATCGACGGAAAATCCACGGCCCGGCGACCTTGCGGTCGCGGGCGGGGAATTCGGCGTGGGCAATCTCTTCGAGAATGGCCTTGGTGTTCCAAAGGATCTCGCGGCTGCCACGAGCTGGTACTGCAAGGCGGCGGCTCTCGGGCTGCCCGCCGCGAAGCAGGCTTTGGGCGGAATGTTGGCGAATGGCGCCAACATCTCATGCCAAGTCGCCGCTAAATAGTGCGGCATCGGCCGACCGGAAAGGTACGCGTACAAGGATAGATGTTCGCCATGAATCGAATCGCCATTATCCTTGGTTCGCTCGTCGTCGTCGCCTTCGTTGCGGTCGCCATCGTGTGGGTCTTCCTCCCCGACGATGCCCAGGACGCCGTCAAACGCGGCGACTATGCCGCTGCGGTGCCGCTCCTACTCGAGGACGCGAAGCGCGGCGACACCACGGCGCAATATACGCTGGGGGTCCTCTATCTGAATGGTGAGGGCGTTCGACAAGACTATGCCGAAGCCGCGAGGCTGCTTGGCATGGCAGCGCAGCACGGTGACGTGAAGGCGGCGAGTCTCCTCGGCGCTCTTCGCGCCAGGGGCCTCGGCGTCACGCAAGACTACGCCGAAGCAATCAAGTGGCTGCACGTCGCCGCTGACAGGGGCGAGCCCAATGCGAAACGTAACCTCGCGATCCTCAATGCGGAGGGCTTCGGTGCGGCGCAAGACAAGGCCGATGGCGTCGCCGCCCTACTGAGCTTGGCCGAAGGCGGGGACGTCCAGGCGCAATCCACCGTCGGCCAGTTTTACTTCAAGGGCCTGGGCGTGAGGCAAGACAATAGCGAAGCTTTGAAGTGGTTGGCAAAGGCGGCGGATCATGGCGACGCAGCGGCGCAATACCAACTTGGAACGATTTACCTCAAGGGGGTCGCTGCCGCACAAGATTTCACTTTGGCGACGAGATGGCTTCGCGACGCTGCCGAGCAAGGTGACGACGATGCAGCACTTGAACTCGCTCGGCTGCACGCCAGCGGCAAGGCCTCGCCCAGCGATGATGGCGAAGCAGCGAAATGGCTGCGCAAAGCGGCCGATCGTGGCGACGACATCGCAGAGACGAAGCTCGGCGATTTCTATTATGCAGGCCGCGGCGTACCGAAGAGCGATCAAGACGCCCTCATCTGGTTCAAGATGGCGGCCGAAAAAGGCAATGGGCACGCTCAATATAGCCTCGCCGTCTTAAACGACCAAGGTTACATCGTGCGCGACGATAGGCCGGAAGGTGCTGCTTACTTGCGCCAAGTGCGCGAAGCGAACGTCGTGAACTTGTCCCCCGCCTCGAGAGGCGGTGCCGATGCGCATGCATTCATGGTCACGAATGCGACAGAAGCGCTCAAATGGTACCGCAGGGCTGCCGATCAAGGGGACGCCGCGGCCATGATCGCACTCGGCGACATGTATCGTGACGGGCGGGGCAGCAAACCGGACAATGTGGAGGCGATGCGGCTCTACGAGCTTGCCGTAGCAGAACCGCCTTCCACGAGTGCTTCGAACTCCACCGTAGCGCTCGCTGAATTCAGCATTGGGAGCATGTACCAGAGGGGCTTGGGCGTGCCCAAGGACGAGAGGCAGGCAGGCCTCTGGTACTGCCGATCGGCGAAGAGCACGGCGAAATTCGAAGGGTCCGTCCACAAGCCTAGCGGCGGTGTTGAGAGTGCTGCGCTCGTTAAGCTCGCCGCGACAATCCCCAAGGTCGACGATCCAATCTGTGGCCGCACCCAGAAGTAGCTGTCAAGCGCTGGGCGTTCACATGAAGATCCGTCAGAATACGACGCGATGAGACTGAATCGCGTTGATGCTGTCTCTCCCATCGCCGCGGAGAGCCGGACGGGTGCTATCCGTTTTACGCCTCGGGACGATCGAAGATGGTCTAAACGCTGACCGCTTCGCTCTCGGTGCGGCCCATCACCTCTTTGACCTTGCCTGCAAGCTGCTGCAGGCTGAACGGCTTTGGCAGAAAGTGGATATCCGCACTCGCGTCGAGGTGCTTTCTGAAGCCGTCCTCAGCGTAGCCGCTTATGCAGATAATCTTGATGCTCGGCCGCTCCTTGCGCACGATCTTGATGAGGGACGGCCCATCCATGCGCGGCATGACGATGTCGGTGATAAGGAGATCGATTGGACCGGACGCCTTCTTGAGAACGTCGAGTGCCGATTCGCCCGAGGATGCTTCGAGCACCTTGTAGCCTTTGTTGCGCAGCGCCCTTGCGCTGAAAAGGCGCACGGCGTCCTCATCCTCGACGAGGAGTACCGTGCCGACACCGGTCAGATCACGCGGCTCCCGCGCATCCGCCTTCACACTGATGCCCGCCGTCTCACCCTCACTCATGTGGCGCGGCAGATAGATTTTGAACGCTGCACCCGCACCTGGCTCGCTATCGACGAAAACGAATCCGCCGGTCTGTTTTACGATGCCATAGACGGTTGAAAGGCCGAGTCCCGTACCCTGCCCGACTTCCTTGGTCGAAAAGAACGGCTCGAAGATGCGGCCTATGATCTCCTTGGCGATTCCATGGCCCGTGTCGATCACTTCGACCAGTACGTAATCGCCCGCTGGCATCAGCTCGTGCCCCTCGCGCACGGCATCTTCCCGACTGATGTTCGACGTGCGGATGGTGAGCTGGCCGCCCGTGACCATCGCGTCGCGCGCATTGACCGCGAGATTGATAATCACTTGCTCGAGCTGTCCCTGATCGACTCGCACGAGGCCGAGATCACGGCCATGAACCATCTTGAGCGTGATATTCTCGCCGATGAGCCGTTGAAGGAGATGGCTGAGCTCCGCGAGCACATCCGTGATGTTGATGACCTTGGGCTGAAGCGTCTGCTGGCGCGAGAAGGCCAGAAGCTGTCGGACGAGATTGGCCGCACGGTTGGCATTCTGTTTGATCTGCATGATGTCGGCGAAGGACTGATCGCCAGGCCGGAAGCGTAACAGGAGCAGGTCGCAGAATCCGATCATGGCGGTGAGCAAGTTGTTAAAGTCGTGCGCGATACCGCCTGCAAGCTGGCCGACCGCCTGCATCTTCTGGGATTGCGCGAACTGCACCTCAAGGCGCTTTTGTTCCGTCGTATCGAGGGTGTGGACGATCAGGCCCGCGGGGCGGCCTTGAGCCTGCTCGAAGCGGTTGACGAAAAGCGACGTGACGGCTTCGCGCGTTTTTCCCTCTAGGCGCACCTCGAAGGGCGAGGGAACTGCCTTGCCCGCGAGTGCGGCATCGAGCCGTGTTTTTGCATCGCGGCGACCGACCGCCGTTACAAGATCGAGAAGTGGGGTATTACGCAACTGTTCGAAGCCTGCGCCGACCATCGTGGCGAATGTACGATTGCATTCGACAATGCGGGCGCCATCGTCGAGCAATACGATGCCTACGGGTGCATCCTCGAAGAAACGCTGAAAGCGTTGCTCTGACAGCTTGAGGGCTGCCTGCCATTCGCGCTCCGGGGTGAGGTCGCGCACCACCGTGCGGGTTCGAAGCTCGTTAGCGTCGTCCCCCTCGACGATCGATTGGCTGACGAATGCCTGAAAGACGCGGCCCTGAAGGCCGCGGAATGTGACTTCGCCTCGCTGCTCGCGGCCGCCGCGACCTATAGGATCGTAAGCAGCGGCACCCGACGGCCACTCGCCCGCGACGAAGTCCTTGAGCTGGCGAGCCCCACCCATCAGCTCGTCGACCGTGGTGCCTAGCCATTCCGCCATCGTGTGATTTACGAAGACGAAACGCCCATCGGCGTCGGCGGAGTAGAATCCAACCGGTGCGTTCTCAAGGAAATCGAAGATGCGCTGCTGTTCCTCGCGGATGATCTGCTCCATCTCTCGCCGCGAGGTGATGTCTTCGATCCCGAGGAGGCAGCGCTCGGACGAGCCTTCGACGGGAAGCAACGAGAGGAGAAGGCATTCCCGCCGACCCGCGGCCGTCGGGAAAACGAGTTCCAACTGGCCGGGAATGCCGGTCGCAATCTGGCTTCTAAAATGCGCCAGCTGCTGAGCGCCCTGCTCAACCTCGCCAAGGCGGGCCTCGAGCATGGCGAAAGGACGCTCGCAGCCGTCGCCGAGCAAAGTGCGAAATGCGTTATTCGCGTAAATTGCGCGACCGTCGGCGTCGATCAGGGCATAGGGTTTGCGCAGGGCTTCAATGGCGCCGTGAAAGGTCGCAACCTCGCGGCCGCGCCGATGACTGAGTAAGAGTGCGATAGCCAGGGCAGCCGCGAGTGCGGAAGCCGAAATCGCCATAAGGCCAATCCCGGAGCCCCACCCCATTTGCGGTCCCGACCCGTCCTGGGCTAAAGCCGATCCGGTCAGGATCCCCGCCGCGAGTAGGCCCGCCCCCAGCTGGCACGTCACCCGGCGCAACATCGTCCTCCACAAGTCCATCGACAGTTTAGCCTGGAAGGCGTGCTATTTAATCAAATTTATGGTTAACAAAACCGCGCTCTGCGCACCTTGCCTTAACCCGTACCTTGCTTATAAACCCGTGCGATGCGTCGAGCACCCTCGAGGTTCAGGACCGCGGCACCGGTCGACGAAGCTTCATGACGTACGCGATGACCTGGGCTACCGCCCGATAGTGCTCAGGTGGGATTTCCGCATCGAGCTCGACACCTGAGTAGAGCGCTTGCGCAAGAGGGCGGTTTTCCACGAGCGGCACCTTGTGTTCGTTCGCGACTTCCTTGATCTTGAGGGCCAAGCTGTCGACGCCTTTTGCGACGAGGCGCGGAGCCGACATCTTTGCGCGCTCGTATTTGAGAGCGACGGCATAGTGCGTCGGATTCGTAACCACCACATCCGCCGTCGGTACCGCGGCGATCATGCGCCGGCGCGCACGCTCCATGCGGATTTGTCGTATGCGCGCCCGGATCATCGGGTCGCCTTCGGACTGTTTATGCTCGTCCTTAATTTCCTGCCTTGACATCCGCAGTCGCCTGCGCAGTTCGAAGCGCTGATAGAGTACGTCGAGCCCGGCGACCACCGTCATGACGGCAAGCGTGCCGATGATGACGCGAAGTGCCAACGAGCGCAGGATATCGAGATCGATCCGGACATCGCCTTCGATCAGCAAATCGAGCCGCGCCAATTCGGGCCTGAGCAAAATTGTGAGCACGACGCCGACGATTGCGATCTTAGCGAGGCCTTTGCCGAACTCGCTGATTGCGCGGAGCGAGAAAAGCCGCCTAGCACCCGCGAACGCCGATATGCGCGAAAGATCCGGCACGATCGCGTGGATCGAAAAGACAATACCTGTCTGTACGAGATTCCCGAGGAGTGCCGCACCGACAAGGAGGAGTATCGGCGCGATGAGCGCGCCACCCACGTCGCGCAAGGTTGCCTCAAGAAGTAGATCGAGCCCTACCGGGTCGACCGGCAGGCTCTCGGGCCTTTCGATGAATTTGATGAGCGTGCGACCGATGTCGTTCATCATCGCGGGTGCGAAGGTCAGGATGACCACGGTCATCGCCAGAACGCCGAGCCAGTGATTGAGCTCCCGCGATACCGCCACTTGTCCGCGCTCATGCGCGTCCTGGAGCCTTTTTTGAGTCGGCTCCTCGGTTTTTTGCGATTGCTCGGTATCGTCGGCCATCGTCTAGCTAGCACCCGTGAAATTCGTGAGCACATTGGCGAAGCGGTCGAGAAAGAACGCCAAGCCGGCTCCCACCGTCAGAAGCAGCACGAGTAGGCCCAGCACGATCTGGAGCGGCTGGACCACGAAGAAGATCTGGACTTGCGGCATGAGCCGCGCCAAGAGCCCGACGCCGAGATAGAAGACGAGGCCAAGCACGAGGATGGGTGCAGCGAATTGCACGGCGATCAGAAAACTCTCCGAAACCACCCGGGCGATTGCGTCGGCCATGTCGCCGATCATGGGAAGCTGTCCCGATGGAAAGACCGCGTAGCTATCGACTACGGCGCGCAGTGCTACATGATGAAGGTCGGAGACGAAGACCGCGACAACGCCCATGGTCGTGAGAAAGGCGCCGACGAGGGCACCTTGTTGCGCGGCGGCCGCGTCGAATACAAGCGCGTTGGCCAAGCTTGACTGATACGCGACTATCGATCCCGCGGTGTTCAGCGCCATGAAGGCGATGCTTGCGAGCGAGCCAATGAAGAGGCCGACCACGATCTCCCCACCCAATATGGCGAAGAGCCGAACGACGGTGGAGGGAAGTTCGGGCAGATGCGGCTGAACGACCGGCGTCACGGCGAACGCCAGTGTAAGGGCGAACAAGAGCCGGATGCGCGTCGAGACATAACTTTCACCGAAACCCGGAAGCAGCATGACAGCACTTCCGACGCGCGCGAAGACGAGAAAGAACGCGAAGAGATTCGAGGGCAGAATATCCGCGAGCATTTTGCTCGCCCTTACCCGATCGTGCCGATGCGGCTGACCAGGCGTTCGGTAAAGTTAGTCAACGTCGTCAGCATGAATGGCAAGAAGAGCAAAAGCGAAACGAATATCGTGACGAGCTTCGGCACAAACGCGAGAGTCTGCTCCTGGATTTGAGTGAGCGCCTGGACGAGGGAAATGACGACGCCGACCAAAAGGCCGAGCAGCAAAATGGGCGCGCTGATCTCCAGCACGACAATGATCGTCTCACGTGCGATATCGAGGACCTCGGGCGTATCCATGGAGAGCGTTGCGACTAGATCGACATTTTTAGGATGTCTTGGTAGGCGGAGATCACTTTGTCGCGCACGGCGACCACGGTCTGGAGCGCCATATCGGCGTTCGTCACGGCGGCTACGACTTGATTTAAGTCGGCCTTGCCGGTGACGGCGTCGAGTGAAAGTTTTTCCCCGCTTTGGAGCGCTTCCTTGGTCGAGCCCAGCGCATCGCTGACGAGCTGCGAAAAACCGGCGCCGTTTTGCTCCGTGCGCGGCTCGAGCCCGGGCCCCTTTCCTTGGGCGGCGGCATTTGCGTAGGCCGCGGCGGCACTGGCTATTGAAATCATGTTTCTGCCTCCAGATCGAGGATCACGCAACCACGCTTCAGTTCTTCAGTAGATCGATCGTTCGCTGCAGCATCGAACGCGACGATTGGAGAACATTGAGGTTGGCTTCGTAGCTTCGCTCGGCTTGTTGCATATCGACCATCTCAACAAGCGAGTTCACATTTGGCACCAGTACGTATCCGTTGCTGTCGGCTGCTGGATGATGGGGGTCATAGCGCTTTTCGAATGGAGTAGGGTCGGTACCGATATTGGATACGCGCACGGTCTCGATGCCGAGCGAGCGGTTGAGCTGTTCACCGAAGCTTACGGTTTTGCGCTGGTAAGGTGCCCCACCCGGCACGGTCGAAAGCGAGTCCGCGTTTGCGATGTTCTCGGAAATGATGCGGATGCGGACACCCTGCGCCTGCATGCCGGCAGCCGAGACCTGTAGCGCCTTGGTGAGATCCATGCGCTATCTCCCTCAACTGCCGCCGCGATCGAGGGCCGTTTTCAGCAGGCCGATCTGCTTGTGATAAAGGTTGAGCACGGTCTGGTGGTCGAAGCTCGTTTCCGAAATCTTGAGAAGTTGTTCCTCGAGGTTGACACCGTTGCCATTGACGGTCTCTTCACCATCGGCATTTTTTGTCTCAAGCGGATAGGCGGCGCTGGTGGTCGAGGCCGGTAACATGTGGTGCGGGTCCGTTACCTCCGGTTGAAGTTTCTGGAACGCCGCCTCAGCCAAGCTGCCAAAGCTCTGCGGCTTCAGGTCCTTTGGCTTGAAGCCGGGCGTGTCGACATTCGCCACATTGTCGGAGAGCACGTCCTGCCGTGCTGCGAGAAATCCGAGCCGTTCACCGATCGCTTTGAAGAGTGGAATATTGCTGAAGTCCATCGCCAATCCGCGATTGTCGCATGGCTAGATACCGGCGCTTGCCGTGCACTATGCCCGCCTAGCGTAAAGGAATCGTAAAGGGATGGCAGGCGGGTGCTAGAGGGTGCCACAGCCGTTCCGGGCATGCGCGGATTCGCCCGGCATCGCCCAAATCGGCCATGCGTCATCGAATGATAATGAATAGAATAAGTTAATATATTCAATGCCTTAAATTGGCCTGCTATCATATCCTCGAAAACATGGTTAAGCTCTTGCTAAACCGCCATAAGGGCGAGGCTCCGTCACTCCGGATGGGGGCGGCATCCGGTCGCGGGCACAGGCCAGGTAGGAAGATGCTGTACCTCACGCGCAAAATCGGCGAGTCCATCGTCATAAATGACAATATCGAGCTTACCGTCGTCGAGGTTCGCGGCAAGGCGGTGAAGCTCGGATTCACGTTCCCGCCGACCGTATCGGTTCTAAGGCGCGAAATTCACGATCGAATCCAAGAAGAGAATCGCGCCGCCGCAGGCGCGAGCGCCGAACTCGCCCACGCCCTTGAGGGAAATGGCATGGAGGAGAAGCCGGACTGAGGCGATATCCGCGCGTCGCCGTGCGGATTTCACCGACATTGCCCGATTGCATGCGATTCAGGCGCACACGATCGAATCGTTTTTGCGAAGCGCTGCTGCTTCTTTGACGATTCTCTCTCAAATTCCACCTGTTTCTCAATCGCAAAACAGGTCAGATGGCCGTCCCGAGCAGAAGCACTGCGAGGGCGACTACCAACAGGATGCCCATCAACGGCGCGATGAACCTCACATACTGGCCGAAGCCCACCTTTGCCAAAGCGAGGCCCGCGATCAGAATCGCATTGGTGGGCAGGGTGAGCCTGAACCAGCCAGCGGCTGCGGACCAAGTCGTGATCACCAACGCCCGGTCGACTCCAGCGAAGTCGCCAAGTGGCGTCAAGACCGGCATCGTGAGAGCAGTGCCCGCTGCCCCGCCGCCGACAAGGAATGAAAGGGGCAGGCTACCCAGAAATGTCAGCATGACAAACGCGACGCTCGATGCGCCCGTCATCAGCCCCTCCATCGCATGCAGCACAGTGTCAATCGTCTTGGTATTCGTCATGACCACCGCAACGCTGCGCGCGAGCGCGACAAGAAATGCCGGCCCGGCGAAGTCCATCACACCTTTGATAAAGGCATTGGCGGTCGCCTCCTCGCCCAGACGTCCAACGATCCCCACCACGATTGCCATTCCGAAGAACAGCGCGGATAGCTCTGGGAGCCACCACCCGAGTTCCCACCAGAGCGGAGAGTTGATTGTCTTGTCCGTGTAGGGATCAACCGGCGCATTGCTAAAGATCGCGCCCCAGGGAACAATGGCGAAGGTGAGCAGCCCGAAGGTGAAGAGCACGAGGCCGATGATGATCGCGTGCGTGGCGTTCAGCGGTTCCGGCGCGCACGCGTCGGCTCGAGCAAGCGCTGCTTCTTCCGCGCTGATCCCGCAAAGGGATTTCGTCGGGTCGGCCTTGACCTGTCTCGCGTACCAAAGCGTATAGGCGACCGTCGCGATCATCGTCAGGGTGAACAACAGCAAACGCAGCCCCATGCCGTCGACGATGGTGACGCCGGCCTTTGAGGAGCCGATGCCCACCAGAAATGGATTGATCGTCGATCCGAGCGTGCCGACGAACGGAGCGACTGTGACGACCGCAACCGTGACCATTCGGTCATAACCCAGCACAATCATCGATGGGACCATAATGGCGTAGAGACCAAGGGTCTCTTGGCTCCAACCCTTGATCGAGCCCAGTATTCCGAACAGGACGATCAGAACCGCGATCAGCAACGGCCCGCGCTCCCGAAACCGATAAGACAGATGGTGGATGCCGCGGTCGAGCGCCCCGGTCGCAAACACCACGGTCATGAATCCGCCGATCGCGAGAATGAACAGGAAGACCTCGATGGAGCCAAACATCGTCCCCTCATTGAAGGGACCGACTTGCCCAGTCTCAGGGTTCTTCATTCCGTACATGCCGTTCACAGGTGCCAGGAGCAAATCCGCAAGCCGGCCTTCAAAATTAAGCGGGGGGTCGACATAGTTGAAGGAGCCGGCGATCGGGCTGCCACTGGCGTCGAGCGTGTATTGGCCAGACGGGATGAAGAAAGCCGCAACCCATACGAGGATCAAAATAAAAGTCAGAATGGTGACCGGGGCCGGAAACCCCCGTCTTCGCTTCTCGGCCGGCGCCTGCTTGGGAGCGTCGCCTTGGCTGCCGTCAATTTGATCGGATGCCGGTTGAACTGTTTTGGTCAACGCCAGTTCCCTCCTGCATCGGCGGCGCGAGCTACTCACACGTCTTGCGTCTGAACCGGGGTTTGGCGCGGGCGTAAATTCGACATCAGCGGTCTGGTTCCAATAACCAAGCCGATCGCAGACATCGGGGAACACCGCTCACTTTCGGCCATGACCACAACCTGTTGACAGCTAATACCCGACTGACACAATAGACGCGATTGCATGAAACGAATTGTAAGGCTACGAAACGCCCAATTGGCCGAAATTGGCGCAAGTTCTGGAGTCTTGCAATCGCGTAAAACGCCTTGCGACGTCACGCAACAAAGGCCGCACTTAAACCTTCGTTAAGCATAATGCAGCACGATGCGCCGGTCCGGGCCCGTAGCTCGGCCTTGCGAATGAGCTGCCGTGGCAAAATTCACAGACATTGGCGACAATAAACCCGTCAAAACGCCGCTCGCAGTGGCCGTGCGCCGCGATCCCGATTGCCCCAGTCGCACACGCGTGATCGCGCAGGCGAGTGGTCCCCTCGCGGAGGAGCTGTGTGCCCTCGCCGCACGACATAAGATCGCGCTGCATCAGGATGCGGACCTTGCCGCCCTTCTCACGGCTGTCGAAATCGATCATGACATCCCGGTCGCAGCCTTTGGGGTCGTCGCCGGTATTCTGACCGAGCTTTTCCGCGCCAACCAAGCATTCAGCGTGAAGGTGCCGTGAGTAGGACCGAAGAATTACGACTTCAGTTCGATGGCGTTGCAGCGACGGTCGACACCGCCCGACGCGTGCTGGCCGATGGCCGAGCAGTCGACTTGACGGGCCTCGAAGAGCGTGTTGCAGCCCTTTGCACCGCAATCGGCGCTCAGCCCGAACCGGCCGCAATAGGTTATCGGCCAAGGCTTATTGCACTCCTCGACGACGTGGACCGGCTGCGCAGCGACCTCGAGGCCCAACGTGCGCTCCTCGTGCGCGAACTCGGTACGCTTGCCGCTCGCCGCCAAGCCATCGGCGCCTATGCGAAGAAAAATCTCGGCAAGTGAACGCGCAATGGTCGGCCAAATCTTAATCTGCCCCTTCACAGCTTGAAACGGTTATCGGCTTGGACACATATTTCCGCTTCGTTGCAGCCCTCGTCTTCGTGATCGCGCTGATCGCGCTATTGGGATGGCTTGCGCGTCGTTACGGGATCGCGGCACTTGCGATGCCGAAGGGGGCCAGACGCAAACGGCTCAGCCTGATTGACGTGATGCCGCTCGATAGCAAGCGTCGCCTCGTCCTCGTTGCGCGCGACGGTGTTGAGCATCTCATCCTCCTTGGAAGCCATGGTGACATCGCAATCGAGTCGGGCATCGCAGCGGAACAAGGCAGCTTCGCCGCGACGTTGGACGCCGGCGACGGCAAGCGATCTGGGGACGCGTCGTGAGGCGCTTTGGTACTTTCCTATCTCGAGCGCTTCTGCCAATCGGCCTGATCTTGTTGGTCTGCTCGGGGGCGGCGATCGAGCATGCTCAGGCGCAGTCCCTCAATCTCGATCTAGGCGGGACTGGCGGCACAAACACCGGGCGCATCGTTCAACTCATCGCCCTTCTCACGCTCCTCAGCATCGCACCTTCGATTCTCGTGATGGTAACGTCATTTACGCGAATCGTGGTCGTGCTATCCTTCCTCAGGACGGCGCTCGGCCTTCAGCAAACGCCGCCGAATTCGGTGCTTATCAGCCTCGCGCTTTTCCTCACCGCCTTTGTCATGATGCCGACCGTACAGAAATCGTATGACGACGGCATTCGCCCCCTCGTCGAGCAGAAAATCGACGAGGAAGAGGCTATGAAGCGCGCGACTGCGCCAGTCCATCTCTTTATGATGCAGCACGTTCGTGAGAAGGACTTGTCGCTCTTTCTCGACATATCCAAGAACGGACCCGTGGCAGAGCCCGATCAAACACCGCTCCGGGCACTTCTTCCCGCATTTATGATCAGCGAACTCCGGCGCGCATTCGAGATCGGCTTTCTGCTCTTCGTGCCATTCATCGTGATCGACCTCGTGGTTGCGTCCGTGCTCATGTCGATGGGCATGATGATGTTGCCGCCCGTTTTGATCTCCCTTCCCTTCAAGCTGATCTTTTTCGTTCTGGTCGACGGTTGGTACCTCGTGGCGGGCTCGCTCGTCCAAAGCTTCGGCGGCGGGTGAGCGTTTCTGCAGAAATGCTGTAGCCCTATCAAGATCCACGCAATCAAAACGCGCTGCTTACGCCTTTTGCCGGCGAATGCACCGGGCGACCGAGCGACTTAGGTGCAAAGCCAGACGAACGCGTGCGCATCCGGCAACGGAAGAATTCCGGGCAGGCATCCCACGATTTTAGCTGTTGACGCGATCCCTTGCGGCCGCGGCACGCGGCGACCTCCCCAACTCAACTTGTACTTTGCGCGGGAATCGTGGATTCCAGTTTGGCGCGGGAGAGGAATTCCTTGCGGTAGCCGTCCATGAAAGACTTGAAGAGATCGACTTGTCCGACTGTCGTCGCAAGTTTGCGGAACCCGTCGCCGGATTTTCCGGTATCGCTCGTCACAACGAGAAAGGCATTGCGTGCCGGTCCGTCGGGAAAGGCAGGCTCGAAGCGCGCGCGAAGCACCTCGACTGCATCGCCGTTACCCAGCAGAGTGAGCGCTATTACCCAATGCAGTGCGATATCGCTTTGCTCGACATCGAGCTTCACGTTCTCACGCGGCCATCCTGTGGCTAAGCGCTCATAGACAAGCGTTGCGTCGAGCCATTGTTGGCTCCTCCAGTAAAGCTCGGCGCGAATCCTGTCCGCTCCCACGCTCGCGTCACCCGCGAGCCGCTCGAGGGCGTCCTGGGATTTGCCTTCAGCGATGAGCGCCTCAACCTCGACGCGGCGACGTTCGCCGACAAGTGGCTCGGCGATGTCGTCGACGGAACTCTCCTTGAGAGCCGCGATTGCTTGCGCGGGTTTGGCATCGAGCAGATAAACTTTTGCGAGGCGTGTGCCCGCATCCGCCTTGCGTTGGCCGTCGAGCCGCGTCTTGACTAGGTTCTCAAGCGTTTCCTCGGCATTGATCAGAAGATCGGCTGCGACCAGCCGATCAGCGAGATGAAATGCGACTGTATCGCCATCCGGACCGGTCGGGCTCAATTCCTTGAATTCGTTGTAGACGGCAATCGCCAGGAGTGGTGAAAGTTTCTCTGCCTCTCCCTTCACATAGAGATCCGAGAAAATCTGCGCCATCGATTGGGCGAGCTCCTTGCCGCCAGGCTGATCCGGGAAATAGGTCAGCGAGCGACGGAACGAGATCAGGCTTTCGCGATAGTTGCCGTCCGCGCGATAGAGCTCGGCGAGGTCGTTCAGCAGTTCGAACTCGAAGCTGTCGCCACGCCATTTATAACGTAGCTTGTCGAGCTGATCGATCGCCTCGGCCCGGCTGAGTTTTCCCGTTGACTCAAGCAATTCAACGCGGGCAAGCGTCGCACGTGCGCTGTCGAATGGGGATGCACCTTTCTCCGCCTCCTCAAAATCCGAAACCGCTTCGGCGGTCCGGTGAGCGAGTAAACGCTCTCGGCCGCGTAGATACGCAACTCGGCCGCGCTCTGCGTCCGTTAGATCGGATTTGGCATAGCCATCGAGGAGGGTACTCGCCCGCACATCGTCGCCGCGCGCGATCAGAGTTTCGGCGGCAAGCAATCCAAGATGAACTTGCAACGCATGGGGATAACGCGCGATGAGGGCGCCACCCAGGAAGAATTGTTGCTCCGCCAAGCCGTAGTCGCGCATGGACGCGGCAACGGCGGCGCGCCAGAGGGCCGCCTCCGGTACGGTCGCGAGGCTCGGATCGTCAAGCACGTGCTTGGCACTTTTGAAATCTCGAACGAGCGCAAGAAGAGCGCCTCGCATGACTTTTACGTCAACCGCATCGGCGAGATCCGGTTGCTCCTTAGCGATCCTTTCGACCAAGATCAAGGCTTCCGGGGCCAAACCCTCGGCGAAATAGAATCGCGCCAAATCGAGACGGATCATATTGCGCGCCAACGGCACGGCTTCGGAGAGCTTGGTCTGAAGCTCTTGCTTGCGCCCGATTGGCGACTCGATTCCCACTTCGCACCAGGCGGGGAAGTCGAAGAGGGAGGGCGCGTTTTCACCGTTTCCGAATACGAGGCCCGAGGACGGCAGTTCGGTAATCGCCGACAGGTTCAGCCCCGGCTCGCCGAGGACGTCGACGCCGTCCTTGCGGGCGGTGACGACGATGCCGTCGGCTTTCGGCTCGACCACAATGCCTTGCGCGCTGTCAAGCAGGCGGAAGTCGACGTAGCTGCGGTTCTGGAAAATACCAAGGCCCGGCGCCGAAACCGGGACGACGACCAGTTTGTCGCCTCCCTCAGGGTCAACCACGTCGAGAGGAAAGGCCGCATTGTCCATTGGCATCGTGACACGCGGCCCGATTGGCGATTTGGGCTCGGGCTTGACCGCAATGGGGGTGGCCGGTCGATCAAGTCCTTGCGCAAGCTCTACAGTCCAGGTGGTGTCCTGCTTCGTGAGCGCTGGCGTCACACCGGGCTTCACTTTTATGCGTACGACTGCCCCCCTGAGATGCGGCAACTGCTCTATGGAAGAGAAATTCTTGCCGTCGCCGGTTGCTGGCACTTGCCCGAGATCGAGAACCGCGGGACGATCGAATACAAGCCAAACGTCGTCGGCGCGGCGAAAGGCTGCGAGGGCCGTCCCGTCGTACCACGGGAAGCGAAATGTCGCGCTTGTGTCGCTTGCCGAATACTCGACAGTGATCGCGTCGGCGAGGGCGCCCCCCGTGAGAATGGATGCCGCTTGCCGGTGCTGCTCGGCCTTTTTCAAATTCTGCGCGGCCGTCGGCGATACCATAAGTGGTGGTGGTGAAGTCGCCGCCGAATGTTCGACGGGCGGAATAACCTTTACCATGACCGCATCGAAACTTGCGGCCATTGCGTTTGCTTCGGCAGCGGTCGCAGCGACGTCCTTTGCACCTTTCGCCTGCGCGGCAGTCGCAAGCAAATCGACCACGATTCTGGGCCCGTCGCGTAAGGCGCGCAACCCGCTCTCCGGCGCCAGGGTCAACGTGACCGTGGTACCCGACGGCGATATTTCCGTCGTGACAGTCTTGGCAAATCGTGACGGCTTGCGTCCTAGGTATGCAAGATCGACGCGGGCCGGGGCACTGAAAGCAATAACAACGCGATCGCCCATGCGTGAAATCGCATAGCCCACATTGCGCGGCCAGTCGAAAACGATCCGATCGTAGTCTTTGTGCTCGCCAAGCCGGACATCGACACGTGGACCGTCCACGCCGGTCTGATCGGCAACAGGCTTCGCCACGGCAGCGCTCCGTTCGGCGCCAGATTTCTGGGCTCCCGCCGGTTCGGGCTTCGTCAGCGCTGCAGGAGAGGACTGGGCGGAACCGCCGGAATCCATCAGATCGAGGACCGCGACTTTCGGGCCATCCTTGAAGCTTTTGATCTCAACGGCGTCCTTGAGCTTGAGCCGAATTGTCGATCCGTCATCGTCAAGGCGGGCGGTCGCGACATAGTCGCCGAGGTCGACCGGTATTCTGTCAAATCGACCGCTTAGCGCACGATCGAAGTGCACGACGACTTCGGTTCCGTCTCTTGTCACGTCAAAACTGATTGGTGCTGGCCAACGGAATGCGATGCGGCCATAGCCGGGATGATGGCCCGTCGCAATCACGACTGCGTCCGTTGCCTCGGCATGTCCCGGCATCGTCAAGCCGATGGCCACTGTGACGACGAAGGGTTGTAGCAAAGCGCCAAATCTCATGGTTGGGCCTCCGCCCCATTGGGGCAAATGACGATGTCGACAAAGCGAGCGAAGTCCTGGCGCTCGGGCCCGGCGCGGCTGTCCCCGTAACCGACGCCGGACGTATCGGCTTGGCCGAATGCGGTTATTGCGCGGTCGTAGCCCGCTTTACTTAAGATACCTGCCACCGCCCCCGCCCGCGCGAGTCCAAGTTCCCAATTCGACGTGAAAATCCCATTGCTCATTCGCACTCCGTCGCCGGAGCTCAATATTTCAATCCTGTTGTTGAGCATGCTCAAAATGCTGCTCAAGCGGACGAGCGCATCGCGCGCGGACGATGCGGGTTCCGCACTTCCCCCGTCGAACAGCAATTTGCCAGGTAACGAAATGGTCAAGCCCTTTTCGCTCTGTGCAAGCGTTGCGCTGCGCAGCAGCGGGTCGGCCGCGAATTTGCCCGCAATGATGGCCGCGAGATAGCCAAGGTCAGTTCCACTCGTGAAGTTCGCTCGTGGCACTGGAAACTCTGCCGCGGGTTCCGAGGCCAGATCGTCGACTATCGGATCGCGGTCCGCCGTGTCGGCACTCGCAAGACCTCGCCACTGATCCGTGTCAACGCTCGACATCGAGAACAGCATGATGAAAAAACAAAGTAGGATCGAAACAAGGTCGGTCATCGACACGAGCCATGCCGCACCCCCCTGGACCGACCCCTCTGTTGAAGGGCGCCGGGCAGTCATCGTTCTTCCCAACGGTTCGTCACCGATTGCAAATTCTCAGCCGAGCTGCGGTTAGGTGGCCGGGCTATGTGCCTCACCTGGAACGCAAGCTCGACCACTCCCGCATTACCCGGGCGCAATCCGATCGAGATCCCAACCTCTGGCGCGCCGGCGTCCGCCAGCGCACGGGCTAGGCTTTCGGCCTGCTTGATGGCGGCCGCGTCGTGCGACCCATCCACCTCGAACACGAGTTCAATATCGAAGCGCAGGTCGGCCGGATGGGTGTTGAGCGCCTCCGCCAATCCATTGAGCAAGAGTGCGCGATCAGGTCGCAATGCGGCGCCGCCGTGTGCAAAGAGCTCGTCGGCGTGCAGCCTCACGCGCATGGGTCCACCGGCGGACTCTCCCTCCAGGCGTGCTTCTGGTACCGTACTAAGCAGCGCTTCTCGCAACCGCGACTGAAATTGCTCGAGCGCCGCGCGATTGCCGGCGTCGACATACAGATGGTCCCGCGCAATGGGATGCCAGCCGGAAAACGTGTCGTTGACCGACCCGAGCACCGCAGGGATTTTTTTGGGCTCGAAGCTTGAAAGGCTGTTAAGCAGGATGAAGAACGACAATAAGAGCAGAAAAAGGGCGAGCAATTGGAGAATATTGCGACCTTGCCCTTCCGATGTCGTGAGGGAATCGCCGGCGTCCATTGGTGGTCAGTCGAAGCTTGCGAGCAAGGCGTCGATCTCTGCCTGCGATTTAGTGTCGGCCGAGCGCCGCGGCCCATCCAACACGTCTTCTCCAACTGGCAATTCTGTCGGCTCGCTTTTGAGCGGCTTCGCTTGCTTGTCGTGCAGGATCTCTCCGTCCAGCACCCCGATGAGGGCGGTTACCTTCTCGTCGATATGCTTGAGCGCAGCGACCACCTTCGTGATGCGCTGGCCGGTAATGTCTTGAAAGCTGCAGGCTTCATAGATCCTTGTCACCGCTTCGCTAAGCCTAGCGACGGCACTGCCAGGCACCTCGTCACGAAGTCGTTCGATGTGCTCCGCGGCACTCATGATCGCGTTTGTAGCGCTTTCGGTCGCACCGACTATCGCATCGAGCTCGTTAGTCGCCGTCGGGATGTGAGTCGAGCTGATATCATCCGGGCTTAGTGCAGCGATCTCCGCCTTAGCCGCTTGGATAAAGCGGGCCAACCCCGCGAGTTCACGATAGAGCTTGATTTCGGCGTCGATAAAGTCGCGCTCCGTTGAATCGAGCATGCGCGTCACGACCGACTCGATATCCATCGCGTGGCGCGCATTTGGACGATCGGCTTTGGCGCTCGTACGGTCAGTGCTTGACTTGCGGTTCGATCCACGATCGGCCATTAACTTCTCCTAGAACATGCCGAGTACCGACGAGAGTTTCGTCTTCAGCGTTGCCGCATTAAATGGCTTTACGATGTAGTTGTTCACGCCGGCCTCGCGCGCCATTACGACGTTTTCAGTTTTGCTTTCCGCAGTAACCATGATGAAGGGCACGCCTTTGAGGATTGTGTCCGCGCGGACTTCACGAAGGAGTTGAAGCCCTGTCATAGGCCCCATGTTCCAATCGGAGATGACGAGGCCATATTGCTTGTCGCGCAGTTTGCGCAGCGCCATGCTGCCGTCGGTGGCTTCGTCGACATTGTCGAACCCGATCTGCTTCAACAAATTCCGGATGATTCGAAGCATGGTTTTGTAGTCGTCCACGATCAGGATCGGCATGTTCTTGTCGACGGACATCGATCTTGCTCTCGCTTCGACGGACGCATCTACAGGAGGAAGAACTTTGCCGTTCCAACCTAGTTGGGGGAGGTTAATTTCCAGTAAAACGTCAGGATTCCCGCGCGTCAGCCGTTGGGCGGGATGTCCGAACCGGGCAGCTGCCGGCGGTGTACCAGCTCATCCGTGACGCGCTTGGCCGTGTCGGGATTCATCGCCGCCAGTATCGGAGCCGCTTTCTGCTCACGCATGTGCTCGACGAGCTGGATGAGCACCGACATATCGAGCTCGTCCCAAATCCGCGCTGCGTCTCTAGGCTTCATCGTCTCATATGTCTTGACCAGGCTCTGGAGCTGCGCGTCCGTTTTCGTATCGTACTTCTTGAGAAGGTCATCGAGGCTGGCTTGGAGCTCGCTCAGCTTTGCGATCTTGTCGTCCAGCCGTTTCTCGGCCGCCTTGAGCAGGCCCTCTCGCAGATCCAATGCCTGCTCGCGATCGTGCGCCTGTCGCTCAAGGTCCTCGTGACGTTGCGCGAGGTTTTGCAACAGCCCGAATTCCGAATCGGTCAGATCGATCGGCAACGCGGTCGTAGGCTTGTCCGATCCGGTGGTTTGATCATGGGATGGATCAGGCGATGAGGGTGCGGTGGTGATGGCCTTGGCATCGACCGCAACCGGTGTCAGGGGGGCAGCCGCCGTCGGTTGAGTAGAGGGTACTGAGGATGCGTCTGTCGGCGTCTTGGCGGGCGGTGCATCGTTTGCCGTCTGGGCCGCACTTGCGCCTTGTATGTAAACATCGTGCCACAGGTTTCCGACCCGCACCGTTAGCGTGAGAATCGCGAGAACGATGGCGATCGGAACCGGTCGAAGCCGCGTAAGGAATTGGCGTCGCATTATTGCGGCCCCATCATAAACGGGCCTGTTCAAGAGCTTCACGAAGGACCCGCTCGGTCTCGGAGGCAGCGCCGGCTCTTTCGACTCCAAAGCCAGCGGAATTGCGAATTTTCGTGAACGGTTTCGGGTCTGCCAACCTTTTATCCAATGCGATTGGGACTCCTTCGATTTTGGGTCCCGCTGCAATGTCCCGCGCAAGCCGGACACCGTCCGCCAAACGGTCCGCCAACTCGTTACCGCGCTCGAGCAGAAAGGCGAGATCGTCCCGGATGCCGAAAGCTCGGTCGATACGCTCTCGATCCTGTTTGTCGAGCTGGAGGGCCCCATTGCTCACAGTTTTCAGTTTAGCGATGCTCAAGTCCGCCCTTTGCGCAGCTTCGCCGAAATTTGCGAGCACATTCTCTAGCTCGGGCTTCATTGCCCGAAATGCCGTCAGCCGGCGGCTCAATATCGCCATGTACGCGATCGCCGCGATGAGCAGGGCAGTGATCGTTCCGTCGAAGAAAAGCGCGGGGGTGACGTTCACGGGGCCTCCCATTCTTCGCGCACACTTTTGTCGATTCGCACGGCGATTTGCGAACCCTTGCGACCCATTCGGCCATGATAGAGCTGTACATCGCCGCATCGGAGCAGGATCTGTGCATCGGCCGTAGCATTGAGCATGATGCGGGTTCCGACTTCGAGCTTCATTATGTCATCCAGGCTCATAAACTGTTGGTCCAATACGGCGACGAGGTCTACATGCGTGTGCCAAAGTTCCGTCGCCAAGTGAGTTTCCCAGATCGAGTCGCGGCCGAATTTTTCGCCCATGAACATTTGCAACAAAAGTTCGCGCACCGGCTCGAGAGTGGCGTAGGGAAAGACAATCTCGAATCGCCCGCCACGATCCTCCATGTCGATCCTTAGCCGTGCCACGATGGCCGCATTTCCGGGCCGTGCGATCGTTGCGAATCGGGGATTGGTTTCCAGCCGATCGAATTTGAACGATACGGGTGCAATCGGCTCGAATGCCGTGCATAGATCCGCCAATACCACACGGATCATGCGCTCAACGAGATTGCGTTCGATCGTTGTATAGGGCCGGCCCTCGATGCGCATCGCCGCCGTGCCGCGGCGACCCCCGAGCAGCACATCTACGATCGAATAGATGAGCGCACTATCGACCACCATCATCCCGTAATTGTCCCACTCGTCTACCTTGAAGACGGATAGCATGGCTGGAAGTGGGATCGAGTTCAGATAGTCGCCGAAGCGAACCGAAAACATCTGATCGAGCGAGACTTCGACGTTGTCGGAGGTAAAGTTCCTGAGGCTCGTCGTCATCATGCGCACGAGCCGGTCGAAGACCACCTCAAGCATCGGCAGTCGTTCATAGGCAACAAGTGCGGAGTTGATGATGGCCTTGATGCCATCGGCGCCTTCACCCTCACCCTTGCCAAAACCGAGCAGGCTGTCGATTTCATCTTGGTTGAGGACACGGGTTTGGCCGGGAGCTGCGTCCTCGCCCTCGGCCGCTCCCGACTGTGAAGCCAGTTCTTCTTGGCTCTTTTCGCTCATGATCCTTGCGTGCGAACGCTATTGAACAAGCATTTCTTTGAATAGAACGTCCTTGACGACGACCGGCTGAATAGCCGAATTGACACGAACAAGGAGTTCCTCGCGCAATCGCTGAATCCCGGTCGCGCCCGCGAGGTCTTCGACATGCAGCTCCCGCAGGTAAACTTGGAAGTTGTCGATGATGCGCGGCATGACGGCTTGAAGTTTTTCCTGGTCCGCGGCTTCATTGAGCTCGAATGCGATACTGAGTTTCAAAAAATGAGTCTTCTTGTTGACCGAGTTCAGATTCACGAGGATGTCGGGAATCGAATAGAAAATCGCCTGCTTGGGCTTTTGCGGCTGCACTTCCGCCTCTTTCTTGCCGATGAGACCGAAGGCGCCCGTGAAATAGACTGCGGCGGCGCCACCGCACAGAAGCAGGATCGGGAGCACGATGAAAAGGATGAGTTTTTTGCCGCCGAACCCCTTCTTAGGGACTTTGGCCGGCTCCTCGGCGGCAGTCTCGTCCATCGTCTGGTCTGTCATTCGCGCCCTCGCAAGGGATCCGGCAGTAGAAGCCGACTAATCATTCAGGCATTTCGTGGGCGGAGGGTAGCGCCCGGCTGGTTAACAATGCATTGAAGGAGCGGCAATCTTTGCATCGCTGGCGCCGCTTCGAAACTCGCTCCCACCCCCCGTGCCGGAAAACGGGCAAGAACTGCCCGGCAAAGCCTGCCCGAAATCCGCGGAGCGCGCTCGCCGTATGTCGGCAGATCATTGAAATTGCTGAATAATTGAGTTGGCACGCGGTCTGCACTTGAAGCGGCGCCCGAATGCCGCAATGGGGAGTCCCGCAGGCCGCCATGGATAACACGACCTACATCGCGCTGGCGAATCAGCTCGCATTGACACGTCAAATGGACATCGTCGCGAACAATATCGCGAATGCCAGCACGACGGCATTCAAGGGAGAGCGCGTCCTTTTCACCAACTACCTTGCCGAACTTGGGCCCGGCCAGGACCAGCAGCTAAATTTCCCGCAGGACATCGGCGTTTCACGGAATTTCGAAGAGGGTCCGCTCACGCCAACCGGCAATTCGCTTGACCTCGCAGTAAGCGGCGACGGCTTCTTCGCAGTGAATACGCCAAATGGGACGCGCTACACGCGCGCGGGTGCTTTTGCGCTCAACGCGCAGGGTCAGATCGTCGACCTTGCAGGCGACACGGTCCTCGACGAGCACAGCAATCCGATCGCCGTGGCACCGGGTCAGACCCATGTAACCGTCAGCCAGGACGGGACCATCAGCACCGAGTCCGGCCAGCTTGCGCGTCTTCAACTTGTGCGCTTCGACGATCCGAACGCCCTAAGCCCAGAGGGCGCCAACTTGTTCGACGCCAGCGCCACAACGCCTATTCCCGCAAGCGGGAGCAAGGTAATTCAAGGCTCGATCGAAGGCTCGAACATTCAGCCGGTAACCGAGCTCACCCATCTTCTACAAATCCAACACGGCATCGAGGCTGCACAGCGCGTCATCAGCGCAGAGAACGATCGTCAGACCAAGATGATCGACGCCCTCACGAAGGATGCCTGAGACTCATAGCGAAAGGGACGCCTACCCATGAGATCTTTGAGCATCGCAGCGACGGGAATGCAGGCCCAGCAGATGAACGTCGATGTCATCTCGAACAACATCGCGAATATCAACACGACAGGCTACAAGGCTCGGCGTGCCGAATTCCAGGACCTGCTTTATCAAAACCAGCTCCGCGTCGGCTCGAATTCGTCGGCGGATGGAACCGTGGTCCCGACTGGCGTGCAATTCGGCCTGGGCGTGAAGACCGCCGCCGTATATCGCATCGCCCAGCAAGGCAATCTGCAGCAGACCAGCAACCAGTACGACCTCGCCATACAAGGCAAGGGCTATTTCCAGGTGCGCCTGCCCGATGGGACCAACGCATACACCCGCGCAGGGTCCTTCCAGCTGAGTAGCACGGGACAGCTCGTCACCGCAGACGGATACGTGGTGCAACCGGGCATCACCGTTCCACCAAACGCGATGGACGTTACGATCGACCAGTCGGGCGATGTGCTTGCCACGATTTCGGGCCAAGTTCAGCCGCAAAACGTCGGGCAGCTTCAGCTTGCGACCTTCCAGAATGAAGCGGGTCTTACCGCACTCGGCAACAACCTCTTGCAGGACACCGCGGCCTCTGGCCAAGCGACCCTTGGCGTGCCCGGTTCACCCGGCTTCGGTACGTTGAGTCAAGGTTTTCTCGAAACCTCGAACGTCAATGTCGTGCAGGAGATCAGCAACTTGATCACGGCGCAGAGGGCCTACGAAATGAACTCGAAGGTAATCGAGACCTCGGACCAGATGCTCTCCACCCTCACTCAAATGAGATAGCGCGCGGTCACGGAGGTATTCATGCTCAATGCGGTCGTCCGTTTGGCAATCGGGCTCGCCACACTCGGCGCAGTCACGTTCGGAACTCCCGCGCACGCGGAAAGCGAACCGCTGTTGAACCCTGCCGTCGTTGTCAAGGGCGACATCGTGCGGCTAGGCGATCTTTTCAATAATCTTTCCCCGAGCAAGGCCAACCTGCCGGCAGCCTATTCGCCGCGGCCCGGCGAACGCCTTGTGCTCGATGCCGAGCGGCTTGTCGATATCACGCGGGCGCAAGGCGTTAACTGGGTTCCTCAGAGTCGTTTCGATCGCGCGATCGTCGAGCGCGCAGGGAGACTTATCGACCGCGACCAGATTGCGACACTCGTCGCGGGCGAACTCGAGAAATCGGGTGTTGGCAAAGACGATCAGGTTGCACTCGACAATGATACTCTGCGCTTCTACGTGCCGGCGGAATCCACGTCCCCTCTGCAAATCCGCGATCTCAGGTATGACGCGCAAAATCGCCGTTTTTCGGCCCTGCTTATCACGGATCCGAGCGTTAATGACTCGATGGTGTCGCTTACGGGCCACGTTGTGCACGTGATCGAGGTGCCGGTGCCAACCCGCGCCATCAATCGCGATGAAATCGTTCGTCGGAGCGATCTCAACCTGGTGAAGCTTGCTGCCGATCGCCTCGATGCCAACGTCGTCGCCGACGCCGACCAGCTGGTCGGCCAGACAGCGGCTCACCTGCTTCGTCCGGGCGAGCCCGTTCGCGCGAGCGACGTTCATCCACCAATTCTCGTGACCAAAGGATCGCTCGTTACCATGATCTACCAGACCCCATACATGGTGATTAGCCTTCGCGGAAAAGCCATGCAGGACGGCGCAAAAGGCGAGACTGTTCGAATCATGAATCTCGAAAGCAAGCGCGAACTGGACGGCGTCGTGGCGAGCACGGACACAGTCGTCGTCCAAGCGATTCAGCAAGCTGCAAGCAACTGATATGAAGCATTTGACGGCCCATCAGGAGAGCGTGATGCCCGTTCGCAAGGCCGATCGTCAGAGCCGAGTTAAGCTTCGCTTGACCTTTATCGCCTTGGTTGCGGGAAGTGCGGTTGGCTGCGCGCCGCTCAGCCGCCTTAGCGAGGTCGGCAATACACCCGGCCTGACCCACATCGAAGATCCGACGACTGCACCCGGCTATCGCCCGGTATCCTTGCCACAACCGGCTGTCCAGCAAGTGGATACGGGCGAGAATTCGCTTTGGCGTCCGGGTGCGCGTGCATTCTTCAAAGATCAGCGCGCGAAGCTTGTTGGTGACGTCTTGACTGTGAGTGTTAACATCCAGGACCAGGGGCAAATCAACAACACGACGACGCGCTCGACGAAGGCCAACGAGGATGCGGCGACCCCCAACCTCTATGGGCTGGAAAGCCCCAGCTTTATCGGCAAGATTTTTCCAAAGGCCTACGATCCCAACAATCTCGTACACATGAGCAGCGACGGTTCGAGCCAAGGGACAGGCGCGGTCAGCCGCAACGAAACAATCCAAATCAAGATGGCGGCCGTCGTGACGCAGGTCATGCCGAATGGAAATTTGGTGATTCAGGGTCGCCAGGAGATTCGGGTGAATTTCGAGGTGCGCGAACTCGTCGTCAATGGCGTGATCCGCCCAGAGGATATCGATTCGACGAACTCAATCGATTCCTCCATGATCGCCGAGGCGCGCATTTCCTATGGCGGACGGGGCCAAATCACCGACGTGCAGCAGCCGCGCTATGGGCAGCAGATCTACGACTTCCTCTTCCCATTCTGATTGAGGCTTAGGGGCGCCTCGAAGCGTCGAACGCGCACCCATATCAGTCTCAATAGGCGGCGCTTGCCTCGATCTGCCTTGCCGTGCTGATGCTGCTTCGGCACGTCTTTCGGCGCAAAGCCGTCCGATTATCGTTCCGCTCGCCACCCGTCCGCCTGGAACGCCGATTGAGGCTTTGTCGGGCGCCGCGTCGGGTTTACACTGAGGCCGAATGGGCGGGTCGCTTGGCCGTCCCGGGACTCTCAGCCGAACACAATGTGCGTCATCCCGGCAGCCGGCCCAGCCCGCGCCAGGTTGGGTCTGTGTTTAAAGTGGAGATGGCCATGTACATTCGGTTGCTCGCATTCGCGATTTGCGGTGCGTCGGCATTTTCGTTGTCGAATGCGCTCGCCGCGTCACAATTACTTGGCGTCGTCGCCAGCGCCGAGCCGATCTCGATGACATGTGCCGACGGGGAATGCACGGTCGAGCTTTCCGCATTTTGCCTTGAGCGCGACCGCGCAATGCCGATCGATGGGGCGCCCTATCGGCCGCTTGATCCCGACAAAATCACACTCGTTCTGATTGACAAGAATGGCGTGGAGAGCCGGATTTCGGACGCGCCCAATGTGCAGGTCGCAAGTGAGCGCGACTTTCACGCGGTCAAGGTAAGCGTGCCTCAGTCGATCCTGCAAGAGCACGGTGGTGCTGGCATCGCGGTTGCCGTGTCGCCCGAACTCATGCTTGCACCCCAAGCAGTCGAGAACGATCCTCAGCCTATCACGGACGACGAAATCGTGAGGGCGCGTGAGTCGTGGCATAGCGTTGCATCGACCCTGTTCGATTCGGACTCGCATGAATTGGGTCGGGTGCGAATCTTAAATCGGCTAATCAACGCCCTGCCGTCGCAAATCGGCGTCGACCTTGCCACGAGCGACAAAATCTGGCGACAGGTCGTGAGTGATGAAATTCAGGCCGATCGATCGGACCCAATGATCGTGGAGGTCGCGTCGATTTATTCGAGTTGCCGTCTCGGTGCAACGAGCCCGTGGCCTCCAACGCTCAGGCGTTGCCTCCAAATGAACCACGATGCGATCATCGGTGGCATTAACTCCCAGTATTGGCAAGCGGTCGACACTGGCAGTTGAGCGCTCGGACAGGCCGGACCCCATGCGGTCCCCGACGCCCGCGCCCGTCACTTGGGGGGCGGGATAAGCGACCGGCTGCGGTCTTACCCGCCCTAATCATTTTTAGATGTCCGCCCGTGTCGGCGGTTATTCGTCCCGCTGGGTGCGCTCTAGCCGTTCGTGGCGCTCCTGCGCCTCGATACTAAGCGTTGCGATCGGTCGCGCCTCAAGACGCTTAAGACTGATCGGTTCCGCCGTCTCCTCGCAATACCCGTATGTGCCTTCCTCGATGCGTCGCAACGCATCGTCAATCTTGGCGATCAATTTGCGTTCCCGGTCTCGCGTTCTAAGCTCGAGCGATCGGTCGGTCTCGAGCGACGCACGGTCCGCGATGTCAGGCTCCTGGAGGCTCTCCTCCTGGAGATGGGCCAAGGTTTGCGACGAGTCCCGCAGCAGCTCGTCCCGCCAGCGCAAGAGCTTCTGGCGGAAGTATTCCCGCTGCATTTCATTCATGAAGGGCTCTCGCTCGTGCGGCCGATAATCTGGTGGAAGCGTAGGCCGAATCATTCCGTCACTCCAAACCCCCGAAACTCAAGTCGGCGGCACTATAGGGAGGTGAGCCGAGGGCATCAAGAGAACAAGGAGGCTTGACATTTCAAATCACTGTGGCGAGACGCCTGCATCAAGAAAGTTGACGTAATTTCGCTATCTCCACCTTGGCGCGTAGTTCGATTTCGCCAAGGATCTCCGTCAGCTTTGGGTCCTCGAGGTCCTCCTTCAACTCTTCCGCCAAGCGCCCGAGTCTTTCGAGGTGGCCGCGGGGAATGAAGCCAAGGAGAAGGCCCGTGCGGACTTCCTCGAGCTGATCGAGCACGGCATTCGCGCGTACCTTCGGCGGGTGCTTGCTGAGAACGTCCGCCGTCACTTCCTGAAGTGCAAGAAGGGCTTCGACCGCGGTCATCGGGGCCTTGGCGGTAATTCCAATGGCCTCCGCTTCGTCGGCCCCTTCAAGGACGAAGCCAGCGCCAGTGCTTCCGCGGGTACGCTCACTTCTGCGGACGGTGCCGGCTCTCAGGGAATTGATCGGATCGACTTTCATGAGATCGCGAAGCGCCCCTTGTGGCGGTAGCGCGCCGAGAGTGGGCCGTTATCATTAAAAACGGCTTAATCGGCAACCCTGACCGGCAAGTGTTGCCGCCCACCCGGTATGGCTTGCCCCTCAGCCCACTTAGCGCACCCGTAGCCAAACCGAATTTTCCTTTAAATCAACAGCTTACCTGCGGCACACCGCTGGCACGACTTTCGCTATCCATCTTGCCGGGCCCCATAGCGATTGTGACCGGATCAAATCCGATGGCGTGTTTTCAAATCGACCGTCCCCCCTGCTCTGCCGGCTGCTGGCTGCGCGCGCGGCACACAATACACCTCGTCGCAGCGCTCGCCGTGGCGCTCGTGACAATTTTCGCGAACGCGGACGCCAATGCTGCATCGCGGATCAAGGACATAGCCGAATTTGAGGGTATTCGTGACAACCAACTCATCGGATACGGCCTTGCTGTCGGGCTGAACGGCACCGGCGACACGATCCGCAATTCGCCGTTCACCCTACAAAGCCTGGTTGGCATGCTCGAGCGGTTGGGCGTCAACGTACGCAATATCACCATGGACACCAAAAACGTTGCGGCGGTCATGGTGACGGCGACACTGCCTCCCTTCACGCACCAAGGCGGGCGCATCGACGTGCGGGTCAGCGCCATGGGCGACGCCACGAGTCTGCAGGGGGGCACGTTGCTCGTCACCCCGATGCTTGGCGCCGATGGCGAGGTTTACGGTGTCGCACAAGGCTCGATCGCGATTGCCGGATTTGCAGCGCAAGGACAAGCACAATCGGTTACACGCAACGTGCCAACGTCCGGCACGATTTCCAATGGCGCCATTGTCGAGCGCGAAATCAACTTCCAGCTTGCCAATCTCCACACGATCCGGCTCGCGCTTCGCAATCCGGACCTCACGACCGCGCGCCGGGTAGCCGAAGCGGTCAATGGCTATCTGCATACGGCGACCGCGCGCGTGATCGACGCCACCACGGTAAACGTCCAAACACCGGATAACTTCCAGGGTGAGATTCCAACGCTCCTCGCCGAG
This sequence comes from Alphaproteobacteria bacterium, assembly GCA_035625915.1. Lineage (NCBI taxonomy): Bacteria > Pseudomonadati > Pseudomonadota > Alphaproteobacteria > Alphaproteobacteria bacterium. The sequence continues at coordinate 29,325 of DASPOR010000052.1, forward strand.
ATCGAACAACTCAAAGTCGAGCCGGACATGACCGCCCGCGTGATTATCGACGAAACCGCCGGTGTCATCGTCATGGGCGACATGGTGCGCGTCAATCGCGTCGCAATCGCCCAGGGCAACCTGACGATCCGCATCACCGAGACGCCGCAAGTGTCGCAGCCCACGCCCTTTTCGCAGGGCGGGACGACGGTAACAGTGCCGCGAACGAATGTGCAGGTCGACGAGCAGAAGGACCGCAAGCTCGCAGTACTCGACTCGGGCGTGAGCCTCCACGAACTCGTCAACGGCCTGAACGCGCTTGGCGTCGGCCCGCGCGACCTGATCTCAATCCTCCAATCGATCAAAGCCGCCGGGGCGCTCCAGGCGGACATCGAGGTGCGCTGATGTTCAACCCCAATCCCGCGGATGTTGGCGCGATCATCCTCCCGCCCACCCCCGCGCTATCCGCCCTCAAGGCTGCGACTGCACCGGGCACAGGCGCCAACGACGCCGACAAGACGGCCACCGAGTTCGAGGCGATGGCGCTTGGCGAATTCATATCCGCCATGTTCACGACCCCGGAAAAGGGCATGTTTTCCGGCGGAAATGCCGGGCAAATCTACCGCTCGCTCCTCACGCAGGAATACGGCAAGGCCATTGCGAAAGCCGGCGGCCTCGGCATCGCAAAAGAGGTCAAGCGGGAGATCCTCAAGCTTCAGGAGGTACAAAAGCGATGACAGCGAATAATCCGGTGGGCGACCTGATCGCCCTTGCGGAACGGCTCTCGAGCCTCTTGGAGAAAGAGACGACGTTCCTGGCCGGCGCGCGCGTCCGCGAGATCGAAGCCATGCAGATCGACAAGGTTCAGATCGCAAGTGGCTTTGAAGCGCAGGTTGCCCTCCTCAACGGCAACCGCAAGCCCCTTGACGACGCGGAACCGGGGTTAAGGTCAAAACTCATGGGCGTCATGTCGCGCGCGCGCAAAGCCATCGCCGAGAATGCTCGCGTGCTCCGTGCCGCGCGCGATGCCAACCAGAAACTACTCAACGCAATCTATCGCGCCCTTTCCGAGCGAGAACGAAAACTCGGCGTCTACACGGCGACCGGTGGTGTGAGCACGAGCGTTTACACTAGGCATCCCGCCGCCAAGGCGGTCCCGCTCTCGATCGATCAGCGCCTATAGCAACGATCGGCAACTCCCGGCAAGGCGGATCACATGGGTCTTGAGATCGCACTCAGCAACGCACTCTCCGGATTGCAGGCGAATCAGACGGCGCTTCAAATCACGTCGAACAACGTGTCGAACGCGCAGACGCCCGGCTATTCCGCGGAGACGGTCGCATTCAACTCTGTGTCGGTGGATGGAGAGGGTGCGGGCGTCGATATCGGCGCCGTCACGCGTAATGTAAGTCAGCAACTCCTCGCAGCGGTGGTCAACGAGACCTCGGCCCAGAGTTTCGCGCAAACGACGAGCGACCAACTCTCGCAGCTCCAAGACTACATGGGAAATCCTAACAACAGCTCTTCGATCGCAAGTCAACTCTCCGGTCTCGCGACGGCGCTCCAAAGCCTTGCCACCACGCCGTCCGGCTCCAGCGAGCAGATGCAGGTCGTGGCGGCCGCACAACAAACGGCGCAAACCTTCAACACCCTTGCGCAGAATGTCCAAGCGTTGCGGGCAGACACCGACCAATCGATCCAGAACGCGGTCAATGATGCGCAAACTCAGCTTGCGACGATCCAACAGCTCAACACGCAGATCCGGCAGCTCAACGCGCTCGGCCAATCGACCGTCAATCTCCAGGATCAGGAGGATGTCGCCGTAAATGCACTAGCTGGCGATATGAACATCACGACGGTCCAACGATCGGACGGTACCATCGGCGTTTATACCACGACCGGCGTGGCACTTCTCGACGGCACCGGTCCAGCGCCGACCCTCACTCACGCCGCGGTCAGCAGCATGGGTCCGAATGTTACCTATCCCGGCGGCGGCATCAACGGCATCATGCTCAATGGCGTTGATATCACGAGCCAGATCACGGGTGGTTCGATAGGCGCACTCCTGCAGCTTCGCGACACGACGCTGCCTCAAGTCGGCCAGCAGCTCGACGCTCTCGCAAATACGACGATCGGACAGCTCAACGCGATACATAACTCAGGCACATCGGTGCCCGCGGCCAATAGTTTGACGAGTGCGACGACCGGCCTGACGGCGGCGACTGCGTTCACGGGGACCGGAACCGTGCGAATCGCCATTGTCGACCAGAACGGCAATGCGGTGGCAGCACCGCTCGACCTCGATATCTCGACGGTTACCAACGTCGGTCAATTGATAAGTGCCATCAATACGGGGCTCGGCGGTGCCGGAACTGCGGCACTCGTCAATGGTCAGTTGACGATCAGCGCCAACAACGCCGCAAACGGGGTTGCGATCAATCAGGAGGACACCAACGTCAATGCGTCCGGTCAAGGATTTTCAACCTTCCTCGGCATGAACAACTTATTCGTTGCGAACCCTGCGGTGAGTACCGCCCTCACCATGGCGGTTCGCCCAGACATCGCAGCCGATCCGAATATCGTTTCGACGGGCACCCTCGTGACGGGCGCCGTCGCCGTCGGCGCCAACGCCGTGGCGCCGAGCGACAATTCGATCGCACAAAGCATGGCGAACATGTTCAACAATGCAGTGAGCATTCCAGCCGCCGGAGGGCTGGGTGCCGCGAACACCACGGTCGGCGACTACGCGAGCCAGATCATCGGAAATGCCGCCGTGCAGTCCTCGACCGCTCAAAATACAGCAAGCTATCAGTCGTCTCTCCTCCAGAACATCCAGAACAAGGAAAGTTCCTTGAGCGGGGTCAACGTCGACCAGGAGATGTCAAACCTGATCGTCTACCAAAACGCCTATTCCGCCTCGGCGCGCGTAATTTCCGTCATCGACGCGATGTTTCAAACCCTCGAGCAAATCCAGTAACCGGGATTGATCCATGACGACCAGGGTATCTGATTTCGGCCAGAATGCGCTCACGCAATACCAAATGATGCAGTTGGAGACGCAAGTCTCCAATTTGCAAGCTCAAATCGGTAGCGGCCAAACATCGCAAACATTCGACGGCATAGCGCCCAATGCGCAGCGCCTCGTCAATCTGCAGGCGGATAATTCGAATGTCACCCAGTATCTCGCGGACACCAATCTTGCGACCCAACGTCTGACCTCGCAGCAGAACACCGTTACCTCGCTTCTCAGCCTTGCGACCAACGTTCAGACGCTTCTCGTAAACGCGAGCAATTCCAACAATGCATCGAGCGTGGCCTTGAATCAGTCTGCACAGAGCCAGCTTCAGGAAGTGGCAGGACTTCTCAATACGCAGTTCGAGGGACAATACCTCTTTTCAGGCACGGCATCGAACACACCCCCGGTCAATCTTTCCGCACCTGGCTTCAGCCCACCGGGCAACACCTACCCGAGCACGCCCGACACCGCCTATTACCAGGGCAACAACACCAGTCTTTCCGTTCAAGCCGACGACAATTTCAACGTTCAATACGGCGCATCGGCGAACGCACCGGGTTTCGAGGAACTAATTCGAGCGCTCAACTTGGCAGCCACCACCGATACGGTTTCTGGCCAAGTCGATACGCAACGCCTTCAGGAAGCACTCGGCGTGATCAAGCAGTCGATCAGCGATATCACGAACGTTCAGGCCACCTTGGGCGTGCAACAAAGCGTCCTTTCGAACACGCAAACGACACAGAATCAGGTTCAATTGCAGCTTCAGCAGAACGTCGGCGACATCCAGAACGTCGACGTCGCGCAAGTGGCGACCAGCCTCAGCGCTGCGCAAAACAACCTGGAATCGAGCTTTGCGGTAACCGCGCGGTTGAGCCAGCTCAGCCTCATCAATTTTCTGCCGGTTCCGTGAGGGCAAGTCGCTGAAGACAGATAAAGGAACGGAATGATGCCTCTCACCCAAACTATTGCAACCGATTTGCGCAACTCGCCACTTGTCCCGCCGGCGGTCGAGCTCAGCGATGCGGTTGAAATCGACACACGGTTTGGCCGCTTCACCTATTCCCGCGCGAAGATCATAACGATGCGGCAGGGTGTCCTTGGATTTTCGGGCTATCGTGAATTCGTTTTACTCACCCTGCCCGATCCACGCTTCGCACAATTCCGACTGCTTCAGTGCGTGAGTGAACCAGCACTGTCGTTTCTCGTGATTCCAAATCAACCGGCGCACTGCGGTATCGATCCGGCCGACATGTCCGAAGCATTCACAGCTTGCGGCGTAAGCGGGGCGGATGCCGCCTTCCTTTTGATCGTTACGATCCGCAAAAGCGAGGGGAAGGTGGGCATGACCGTGAATATGAGGGCCCCGATTGTGCTCGATCTTCGCCGCAAGGTTGCGCAGCAATACGTTCTGGCAAATAGCCGATATTCGATCCGCCATCACCTTTAGAATTACCGCAAGGCGTCGTTCCCGTTCCAGCCGCGCAATGTCCCCAGCGCATTGGATCCCGTTGCCGAGAGGTAGTGCAGTGTTTTAGCACCGGCCGACCGCATCGCCGTTCGCGCTTTGTTTATCGATCGGCAATTACCCAATCGGACCGGGGCCGCTTGCGCCATCGGCCCCACGTGCTATAACGCAGGCCGATAACGAACGGCGCACGATTGGAAAAAGGTAGATGGTTCCGACGGTGCTGGTCCTGAACGGGCCGAACCTCAACCTCCTCGGTACACGCGAGCCCGAGCATTACGGTCGTCAGACCCTCTCGGACATCGAGGCGACGATGCGCGCACATGCTCGCTCGATCGGTTTCGACATCGATCTCCGTCAATCCAACCACGAAGGCGAATTGGTTGATTGGATTCAGGCGGCGCACGAAAGCTGCGTTGCCATCGTCATCAACGCCGGCGCCTTGAGCCATACCTCGATCGCCATTCTCGACGCACTTCTCGCCTGCCGAATTCCGATCGTCGAGGTGCACTTGTCTAACATCTTCAGGCGCGAATCCTTTCGGCACGTCTCCTACGTTTCCCAAGCGGCGCGCGGGGTCATCTGTGGACTCGGATCGCAAGGCTATATCCTTGCCCTCGACGCAATTGCCAATCTCGTCAATAAGTCGGACGTCCCCTGATGTTAAAGCCAGAGAAGCCAATAGAGGTTCCGAGGAGCGAGATCGATTCGGCACTCGTGCGCCAGCTCGCCCAGCTGCTCGACGAGACGGGCTTGCACGAACTCGAGTATGCAACCGATCACTGGAAAATTCGCGTTGCGCGCCATGCCGGGGTCGCCACTTACATACCGACGAGTGTTCCCGCCACGGCGCCGGGTGCTGTAGCGCCTGCCGCCACGGCGCCGATGGACCCGGCGGCGGACGCGAGTCATCCCGGTGCGGTGCTCTCGCCCATGGTCGGAACGGTCTATCTCGCACCCGAGCCAAGTGCTGCCACATTCGTTCAGGTCGGGGACCAAATCAAGGCCGGCGATACGCTTCTCATTATCGAAGCGATGAAAGTCATGAATCCGGTCGCCGCACCCCGCGCCGGCCGCGTTGCGAAAATCGCCGTCGACAATGGCGCACCGGTCGAATTCGGCGCCGTGTTGATGATTGTCGAATAACGTCCCTCTCAGGCAACGCGCTCGCATGTTCGAAAAGGTGCTCATCGCCAACCGCGGAGAAGTGGCACTGCGCATCCAGCGCGCTTGCAAGGAGATGGGTATTGCGACGGTTGCAATCCATTCGACGGCGGACGTCGACGCGATGCATGTCCGCCTTGCGGATGAGAGCGTTTGCATCGGCCCGCCGCCCGCGCGAGAAAGCTATCTCAATATCCCGGCCATCATCTCGGCCGCGACAATCACGAACGCCGACGCGATCCATCCCGGTTACGGATTCCTGTCCGAAAACGCCAAATTCGCCGAGATTGTCGAGGAGCACGGCTTCACGTTCATTGGCCCATCGCCCGATCACATCCGGCTCATGGGCGACAAAGTCCAAGCTAAATTGGCGGTCAAGGCGGCAGGCCTTCCTGTCGTCGCGGGCTCCGACGGGCCCGTGCTCGACACGGACGAAGCGCTCGAGATTGCGGGGCGGATCGGCTATCCGGTCCTCGTCAAGGCGGCCGGCGGGGGCGGGGGCAAGGGGATGAAGGTCGCAGAATCGCCGAAATCGCTCGGCGAGGCTTTCCGCTTTGCGCGCACCGAAGCCCAGGCTGCCTTCGGCAATGGTTCCCTTTATCTCGAAAAGTATCTGGGCCATCCGCGCCACATCGAGGTGCAGATCGTGGCCGATCATCACGGACACGTTGTCCATCTCGGCGAGCGGGACTGTTCGCTGCAGCGTAACCACCAGAAAATCCTCGAGGAAGCACCGTCGCCAGCGCTGAATGCCGCAGAGAGGAGCGAGATCGGCATGATCGCGTGCGATGCGATTCACAAGATCGGCTATCGCAGTCTCGGTACGATCGAGTTCCTTTTCGAGGACGGGAAGTTCTATTTCATCGAAATGAACACCCGCCTCCAAGTCGAACATCCGGTGACCGAGGCGATTTCGGGGCTCGATCTTGTGCGCGAACAAATTCGCATCGCGACAGGAGCGCCACTGTCCCTCACTCAGGCCGAAGTGCGTCTTGAGGGTCATGCGATCGAATGCCGAATTAATGCCGAGAATCCGGAAACTTTCGCACCCTCGCCTGGAAAGGTGACCGACTACCACGTCCCCGGCGGTTTAGGCGTGCGCGCCGATTCTGCGCTATACACGGGATACAGCGTGCCGCCCTATTACGACAGCCTGGTCGCAAAGCTCATCGTGCACGGCAATAATCGCAACGAATGCCTGCTGCGCATGCGTCGCGCGCTCGACGAATATGTCATTGGCGGCATCGAAACGACGATTCCGCTCCACCGCCGTCTGGTCTCCAACAACGACATCATCAACGGCGATTACGATATACATTGGCTCGAGCGGTTTGTTGGTCTGAACCGCTGAAGGAAAGGCCTCGAGGGCGGCCACCACACTTCTCTGGGACCTGTTTCGCCCTATATCTTTGCCATGACCGAGCTCACGCCAGACCTACTGCTGCGAGCTTATGCTGCCGGCATTTTTCCGATGGCCGATAGTCGAACGAGCGAACGGCTTTATTGGCTCGACCCTGAATGGCGGGGTGTCATCCCGCTCAAGAGCTTCCACGTGCCGCGCCGGCTGCGCAAGACCGTGCGCCGTACGCCCTTCGAGGTGCGCGCGGATACGGCCTTTCGCGCTGTGATCGCGGGTTGCGCCGCGCGCTATGACAGCCGCCAGGATAGCTGGATCAATGACGACATCCGCCGGCTCTATCTCGCGCTCCACGAAATGGGCGTTGCGCACAGCGTCGAATGCTGGCGCGAGGGCGAGATCGTGGGCGGGCTTTATGGCGTGGCGCTCGGCTCGGCTTTTTTCGGGGAAAGCATGTTCAGCCTCGCCCCCGATGCGAGCAAGGTTGCGCTCGTGCACCTCGCAGCCCGGCTTGCCCGCGGCGGCTTCACCCTGCTCGATACGCAATTCATCACCGATCACCTTCGGCAATTCGGCGCTGTGGAAATTCCCCGCGATGAATATCGCCGGCAACTCGCCTCCGCCCTGCAGCGAAGCGCTGCTTTTCAACCTGGATTGCCGGAGGCGGAGCTTTTGGCGTTCATACAGTCTACGACCCAGAGATCGTAAACCGGATGTTCGAGTGCGGAGATCGCCGGGCTTGATGCGAACATCCAGCCACTGAAGAGGAGTTTGGGCTCCTCATCCGCCTTTTTCTCGCGAATTTCGAGAAAGGCCGCTGATTCCGGCTCCTCCTCCGGTGGGCGCTTTCGACATGAACGGACGGTGATCTCGAGGGAGCCGAAATGGACAGTTTGTCCCACACCCGCGTCGAGGGTCGAGACGCGCGCGGTTACCTTGTCGAGGCCCTGAAGTACTGCCGTGCTCATGTCGATATAGGTGTCGGCATACACGGGCCCACCCGCAATTCCAACAACAAGCAAAACGGCAAGACCGGGTCGGCGGAGGAAGGCCGTCACGCGGCGCCTACTTCCGGTAAGGATTTCGGAGCGCCTCGACAAGTTTGCGCATTACGTCGCGCACCTGCGCCTCGTCGCATCCCATAAGCAACGCATCCTCGAGCGCCTCTTGTGCAAGCTCGCTAATTTCTTGGAGGTTTTCGTTCAGCACCTTGATCTTCTCTATGCACGTGACCGGCTCGCCGTTTGGTGCGCGCCAGATGGGAAATGCCAGTTCGGGCGTCTTGGTTTTCACGCGCAAAATCCAATAGCGGTCATTGTTCGGGCGGCGTCGCATCGCCATTCGGCGGTACCTTGGGGCTTTGCCGCTCACTCGAACCTCTTCGCGAATCCTGGTCGGCGTCCTGGTCGGTCGCAAGGAAGATGATCTTCCCAAGGAGTTCCTCGAGTACCACAGCGCCCTCGGTATTCGTGATTTCGCCGCCTGGCGCCAGAAGCGTCTGCGAATGCCCCGGTTCGATCTTGACGTACTTCCCGCCCAGCAAGCCCGCACTTGCGATGACGGCTTTCGTGTCAACGGGCAATTTCACGTCGCGCTCGATGTCCATTGTGACGACGGCGTTGTAGTGTCTTGGGTCGACCGCCTGACGGGTGACGATTCCCACCTTCACGCCGCCAACGCGCACATCGGCGCCCTGGGACAATCCATCGACTGAGCTGAAGACGGCCGTGACCGAATAACCCCCTGGCGGCTGCAGATTGGCGGAAAGGTATGCAAAAACGAGGAAAATCCCGGCGACCAGCAGGACGAACGCCCCCATGATGGTTTCGACCAGATTCCGCCCTATCATCGTTTCATCTCCGGACACCTGCCGCCGCGGGGCTCATGGATCGTCCTCGGGGGGCGGATTGCCTCGCGCACCTTTGCGCTTGGCCTCGGCATCTTGTACCACGCGGAGCAAAAGATGCTCGAGATCGACCGAATCCTGAACGTAGTCGAACGAATCGCCGGGCTTGAGCATTTCCAGATCGCCGCCGGGATCGATTTTGACGAACTTGGCGCCTAGCAACCCATCGGTCGCGACAATGGCCGCACTGTCGCGGGGAATCGCAACGTCGTTGGCGAGCGTCATGGTTACCAGTGCCCGATCGTCGTTCGGTTGGAACGTCTCGGCCGTCACTTCACCTATGCGGATCCCGGCCAGCCTTACATCGGAATGGAGTGCTAAGCCGTCGATATGATAGTAGCTTGCGGTAAGCACATACCCGCTTATCGAATTCTGGTTGACGGAAAACGCGAAAACCACGAAAAGCGCAAAGGCGAGGAGTGCCAAGCCACCGACAAGAATTTCCGTGGTATCCCGGCTGAGCTTCACCGCCAATGCGACCTCCTTCGTCGGCTGCTTCGGCGGTCGGCTACTCGGGCCGCCAGGGCTCGTAGTCGCCGGTGGCGCTAGCGCGCCGCCCACCTCTGAATTCGTGGCCGCGCGGCCGATAGGCGTAAGGCGTCCCGGTCAGGTTTTGAACATGAGGCTTGAGCCAGGCGCGTTTTTGGGTGCTACCTGCAGGAACAGCGTCGCTCGTATGGTGCAGCCACGCATTCCACTCGGCAGGAACCTTTGAGCCCTCGGGTTCGCCGCTATACATGACCCAGCGTCGCTCCCGATCAAGTCCGCCGACGTGCCGGCGCACACCCCCTTTCTCGCGGTAATAGCGATTGCCGAATTCGTCGGCGCCGACGAATTCACCATGCAACAAAGTGAAAAGCCGAGTCCCTATGCTCATAGCGCGCTGAACCCCTACCGCCCACACGGTGTTTTGTGCAGCAGGCCCGATTTGCCGCCCGACGGCGCGGACTATGGCATTTGACCGTGCACACGTCCAGCCCTCCCACCCCTGATTGAGACCCTCGGCTTGTGCGCCAGAACCCGCTGGACAGCATTCCGTCGCAGCGGGTGGACCGCCTTGTGCCGGCATCTGAATCCTGGTGGGCCGCCATGTTGGGATGTCGATTGCCGAAAGCGATCGTATGCACGGCACTCGGGCAACAGAACCACCCTGTTCTCGCACGGGATCGCGCCTGTCATCGAGCGCCAGGGTGCGCGCTTTATCACGTCGGTGCTGCGACGCCGGCCACGATTGAGGCCTTCGGAGGAAGCCGTCCCGGACGAGAAGGATACTGTCGGGTCATCGAGCGAGAGTCTCCGTCCTTCGTCGGCCCGGATAGGAGATGACCGTCGAGCCCCACTCCCCTCCATAATCGCATATGTTGTGGTGCTTTTAACATCATAACCCATATCTTGTTGACGGCCGAATTTCGAGATGCTATTTTGCGCACCCTGATTGGAAGGCGGCCGCAAACGAGTCTAAGCGGCAAGATAGGAAATATTCATTTAGGCACAGAATTCCTTGAGTGGACTTCCGCCCGAGCCTTCAAATTATATGAGGGTGTCGGCGAAAACCTGCATAAGAATACTTTATCGCATTGCTGTGGCTCATCTTAACAAGCCGAAGAAATAAGCTATCCAGCCGCAAAGTTTCTCTTGCCTTTCCTTGGAAACGGCGCAATAGTTTGTGGCCAACTCGCCTCAAAATACAAGATACTGTGGATTCGGCGGCGTGGCGCGAGCGACGATTGTGAGCCGTGCGACAAAGTTCGACTCGGATCGCGATCTGGACGAATCAGGCTGCGGAGTTCCGGGCCAAAGAGAAAACGGGGGGCGAGGTAATGCGAATTCGACGTCTTATGACCGAGGACGGTAAGTCGCCCTACGAGCGAATCGAATTCCGTACGACATCAAGCGAAATTCGCAACCCCGACGGCTCGGTGGTCTTTTGGCTGGAGCGGATCGAGGTCCCGGCGAGCTGGTCGCAAGTGGCGTCGGATGTGCTCGCTCAGAAATACTTCCGCAAGGCCGGCGTGCCCGCGCGCCTCAAGACCGTCGAGGACAAGGAGACGCCGCCGTGGCTCTGGCGCCGGGTCCGCGACGACGCGGCACTCGCTGAGCTTCCGAGGGGCGAGCGCGAGATCGGCGAGACGGACGCGCGACAAGTGTTCGATCGTCTCGCCGGCACGTGGACATACTGGGGCTGGAAGGGCGGCTATTTTGACGCCGAGGTGGACGCGCGCGCCTACTACGACGAGATGCGCTACATGCTCGCGATGCAAATGGGTGCTCCGAATTCGCCCCAATGGTTCAACACGGGGCTTCACTGGGCATACGGCATCGACGGACCGTCTCAAGGACACTTCTACGTCGATTTCCAGACGGGAGAACTTGTTCGGTCGGAGTCGGCCTACGAGCATCCCCAACCCCACGCCTGCTTCATCCAAAGCGTGAACGACGACTTGGTGAACGAAGGCGGCATCATGGACCTCTGGGTTCGCGAGGCGCGCCTGTTCAAATACGGCTCGGGGACAGGCACCAATTTCTCCAGACTCCGCGGCGACGGCGAGAGGCTTTCGGGCGGAGGCAAATCGTCCGGCATAATGAGCTTCCTCAAGATCGGCGACCGTGCGGCGGGCGCCATCAAATCCGGCGGAACGACAAGACGCGCCGCGAAGATGGTAACGGTCGATCTCGACCATCCGGACATCGAAGAATACATCGACTGGAAAGTGATCGAGGAGCAGAAGGTCGCCTCGCTCGT
>DASPOR010000053.1 GCA_035625915.1 Alphaproteobacteria bacterium
GGGCCGGTCGCTGAGCTGAACGCTCACCGAGCCGAACGGGCGTCGAAGTGCTACTCGGATGGCGCGGGCCTCTCAAAATCCGGCGCCGCGAACTTCCGTCACAAAAAGCTCACTTGCGGCCTCTGCAGCGCGGCTTCTAGCTTCGCAAGGCGCTTGTCACCAACCGATTGTTTCAAGGATCGCCAAGAGGAGAATTCGAATGAGCACGACCGCCGAGAAATCGGACCACGAGCTTCTCCTGACTCGCCTGATCGCGGCCCCGCGCCATAAGCTTTATAGGGCGTGGACCGATCCGGCACTCCTCAAGCAGTGGTTCGCACCCCTGCCTTATACGACGCCCGTGGCCGAGCTCGATGTTCGTCCAGGCGGGGCCAATTTCATCGTCATGCGCGATCCCGGGGGCAACGAGTTTCCGAACCGCGGGGTCTATCTCGAGGTCGTCGAGAACAAGCGGCTCGTCTTCACCGACGCTTACGTCAAAGCTTGGGAGCCGTCGGCGAAGCCGTTCATGACGGTGATCCTGACATTCGCGGATGAAGGTGGGAAGACGCGCTATACGGCACGGGTGCGCCATTGGACCGCCGCCGATCGCGATACGCACGAGAAAATGGGCTTTCACGAGGGCTGGGGACGCTGTGCCGACCAGCTCGCGGCTCTCGTCGCGAAAATCTGACGAAAAGCCCCTTCGCGACGATGAGCGGCGCTGCGACCGCGTTGACTTTCGCCAACCGCGGGCGATTTCGCGGCATTGTGAATCGGCCGTCAGCCCGGCTCGCGCACGACGGGCGGGGGACGGTGCGAAGTCCGCACCCACATCGACATGCCCCACACCGACATGGGAGAAAATCATGGACCTCAAGCTTGACGGTCGCCGCGCCTTGGTCACGGGATCGACGGCGGGAATCGGGTTGGCGACCGCACGCGAATTGGCCCTCCTCGGGGCCACGGTTGCCATCAATGGACGCGGCGAGGCGCGCGTCAGGCAAGCGATCGCGACACTCGAACGCGACTTACGCGGCCGCCGCTTCGTCCCCGCCCCCGGCGATGTCGGGACGGCCAAAGGGGTTGCCGAAGTGCTCAAGGCCGTGCCCGACGCCGATATCCTCGTCAACAATGCCGGCATTTACGAGCCGAAGCCGTTCGTTGAGATCAGCGACGAAGAGTGGCTTCGCTATTTCGAGGTCAATGTGCTGTCGGGGGTGCGCCTCGCCCGCGCCCTTGCCCCCGGCATGGCGTCGCGGCGATGGGGCCGGATCGTGTTCATCTCCTCGGAGTCCGGGCTCCAGATTCCGAGCGAGATGGTGCATTACGGCATGACCAAGACGGCACAGCTCGCGGTCTCCCGTGGCCTCGCCGAGAGTCTCGCGGGGACCGGCGTCACCGTCAACAGCGTGCTGCCGGGGCCAACACTCTCGGAAGGTGTCGCCGAGTTCGTCAAGCAAATGTCGACCGGCGATGGCCCTGTCGACCTCGAAGCCGTTGGCACCGCCTTCGTCAAAAAGGTCCGGCCGACCTCGCTCATCGGCCGCTTCGCCAGCGTCGAAGAGGTCGCGAACATGGTCGCCTATATCTGCACGCCGGCGGCAAGTGCGACGACCGGTTCCTCCCTCCGCGTCGACGGCGGTGTGGTGAGGACGATCGCGTAAAGCATCTTCGGGCGAAAGGGCGCGCCGGCTTGCCTCAGAAGCGCCCGGATGGACCGGTCGTCATCGTCCACCCCGGTGCGGGCGGCCACCCTCATTGGACAGGCCGGTCCACCATTTCGAGATGAAGCTTGTCGCCGGTATAGGGATGAGCGAGAGCGACTTCCTCGTCGAGTTCCACGCCGAGCCCTGGGTCCGACGGTGGAATGACGTAGCCTGCTTGCCACTGGATCGGCTTTTTGAGGATTTTTGCGTGGAAGCCGCCCCAGGTCTGGATGCTTTCGAGGATCAGGAAATTCGGAATGCAGGCCGAAAGCTGCACGTTCGCCGCCCCCTCGATGGGCCCGCAATAGAGGTGCGGCGCGATTTGGGCGTAGTGCGCCTCGGCCATGCCCGCGATCTTCTTCGCTTCGAGCAGGCCGCCGACGCGCCCGAGCGCCATTTGCAGGATCGAGGCGGCACGGCATTCGAGCACGCGCGCGAATTCGTATTTCGTCGTCAGGCGCTCGCCGGTCGCAACCGGGATCGATGTGGCCCGTGCCACGAGCGCCATTTCTTCGGGCATTTCCGGTGGCGTCGGTTCTTCGAGCCATAGGGGATCGTAAGGCTCGAGCCGCTTCGCCAGTCGAATGGCGCCGGATGCGGTGAATTGGCCGTGGGTGCCGAACAAAAGATCGGCCTTGTCGCCGACGGCGTCGCGCAACAGCCGGACGAATTTTTCCGATCTCGCCAGGGATTCGAGCGAAGGCTGTCGCGGGTCGAACGCGGAATAAGGACCGGCCGGATCGAACTTCACCGCCGTGAAGCCCTTCTCGACATATTCGGCGGCGCGCCGCGCCGAAAGTTCCGCATCGTGATATATCGCTTCCGTCTCATCGGCTTCGGGGTAGATGTAGCTATAGGTGCGCAATCGCTCTTGCACCTTGCCGCCCAAGAGTTCGTAGATCGGCTTTTCGACCGCCTTTCCCACGATGTCCCAGAGCGCCATCTCGATTGCCGAGAGCACGCCCATCAACGATATATCGGGCCGCAAGCTGTAGCCGGAACCGTACACGCGCCGCCAGAGTGCTTCGATATGGAACGGGTCGATGCCGAGCACGTGACGCTCGAAGACGTCCGCCACCATCTGCTGAACGACGTGGGGACCGAACGTCGCGGCATAGACCTCGCCCACCCCCTCGATTCCGTCGTCGCTCACGAGTTTCAGGAAGACGAAATAGCGCCCGCCGAATGACGGGGGCGGATTGGCGACCACGAAGGTCTTGAGACCGACGATTTTCATGGACCGGCCTTTCTTTCGCGCCGACCGGATAACGCCGTCGCTCGGCACGCGTCCGGGAGCGAACCCTCTTTCAGCGCCCAGGGTACCGAGACAGTTTAATCGAGATTGGGGTTTCGCCCAATGTTGGAACAAAGCAGCAATCAGTGGCCGCCGTGCCCTTGAAGGAATTTCTGGTTGAAGCAGTTCTTGTAGCCGTCATCCCATGCGGCGCGATAAGCGGCATCGGTCGAATAGCGCGAATCGTTTGCCGCGGCGGAGCTGGCAAGGGTGCCACCGGGGTCCGCGCGTCCCGCCCGACAGCCGTTCCAATAGCCCTCGGTCGAAGGATCGCTTTGCGCGTCACAGCCGACGAGTGCCGTGGTGAACAACGTGACGATCGTGAAGGCGAATCTTCGGATCATTGCCCGTCCCCGAGGGCGCGTCTCAACCCCTTACCTAATTAGCCCCAGGGACGGGTGCGGCAATCTGGCGGGACCGGTCGTCTGTTACAAATTTTTGTGAGGATGCTTCTCTTCGCGAAGATTATTCGGCGTACAGCCGGCATCGCTTCGCCGATGCCGCCGCATCGCCGGAATTCGCGAATCGTTCAGCCGAAGTTCTCGCGTTATTGGGGTGCGCCGTAGTATCCGGGGACGGGTGTTACGGTTCCCGGCACGGGTGTCACGTAGGTGGGCCGGTAGGGCGCATAATAGCCAGGTGCGGGGGCGACGTATGCGGATGCCGGCGCATAGGCAGGCGCATAGGCAGGCGCCGGTGCATAGGCAGGTGCTGGCGCATAGGCGGGGGCCGGCGCATAGACCGGCTCCGGCGGGGCTGCGATCGCGCGAATTGGCGCCGTTGCCAGAAGCACCGCACCGGTCAGTACCGCGGCCCCCGCCGCGAACAATCCGAACACGAGTCCGCCGCCGTGGCCATGCCAATGATCGTGAGCCGAAGCCGATGAGATCGGCGCTGCCGCGATCGCGGCCGCCACCGCAACAGACACTGCAGCCTTCCTGTACGACATCGAAAATCACTCCCTCTCCTGGATCGATCGCCGGGGCCAATCTCCGGAAGCACCCCTTGAGCCGGACCGACGACTTCAAAAACAATATACGCGCATTATTAATTAAACGCAACGGTATCGTTTCGTTATTTTACACCGTCGCTAAAAAGCAAATTCGATCAGCGCGTTAGTAGACGCCAAAACCGGTGACAGGATCGCTTGGGCGCCTCAGCCGGTGCCGAGAGGGGAAGTTGCCCGAGTTGGACGGATACGATTGCAGCCCCCGGGGTTATTTGAGCGCCTTCCAGGTATCGACGAAGAAGCCTCGCACGTCGAGCGCTCTCGCCTTCTCCCCGGGCGTGGCGACACCGCCCGCGCATCGCCACCGAAAGATGGTGTCATGCCCCGTGACGTACATCGGAATGAAGTCGGCGTCCGGGTTCGTGCGGCACCACGCGGTTGCGGCCGGCAGTGCTGCGCTCGTGTTTGCTTTGCCGCAAGGCAGATTGGCGCCGACGACGCAAAGCATCACATTCGCGTCGGCGCATCGGTAATAGCTCGCCTGCCGCGGATAGTCCGGAGAGGCGTCGAAGAGTCGGCGAACATCCGTCATCATCGAGGCGGGTGGCGTACGCAGGGTATCGTCGTTGACGATGCGCGCGCAGTATTGAACGGGCGCTTCTTCGGGAAGCGGCCCCGCGGCCAAGCCGGGTCTTGCCAAGAAGCAGAACCCGATCGTCGCTGCGATGAATGACAAGCGGGTCATGGATCGACCGAGCATGCCAGCACCACACTCGCCCGTCTATTTGCAAAGCGATAGACGCCGATCGGAATAAGGCGGGTCTTGCCGTTTCGTGTTGCAGATTGCTTTGCGCGCCTTAACCGGAAATTTACGTCGATTAATGAAAATCCGGAAAAGCAAACTGAACGAGGCGCCATTCCAGCACAGGTCGATGCGTCGAGGCAGCCAGGACGGCGGAGCAAGACATGCCCACATCGAGACTGACGATATTGCGCGAAGCGCTTGCAGCCGATCCGTCGGCACGACGTCGCGCCGCGACCGCGAGCGAAATCGCACACGAGATTGCAAACGATGGGATGAGCGAGCGCGAGCGCGGCATAGCCCTCGAGATCCTCGAAAAGCTGGCCAAGGACGTAGAGCGGCAAGTGCGCGAAGTGCTCGCCGAGCAGGTCAAATCGTTCGCCTCGATTCCGCCATCGCTCGCGCGCACGCTTGCCGAGGATATCGATTCGGTCTCTCTTCCCGTGATCCGGCTCTCGCCGGTCCTGAGCGAAGACGACCTCCTCGCCCTCGTCCGCCAGGGCAACACCGCCAAGCAAGTGGCCATCGCAAAACGGGACAGCGTCACGGAACGGGTTTGCGATGCGCTCGTCGATACGGGCAAGCCGCTTGTCGTGTCGAGCCTTCTCGAAAACCAGAGTGCCGCGATCGGAGAGCAATCGCTCCACAAAGTGGTCGAGCACTTCCGGGGCGACGAGGCAATGAATAGCCTGCTCATCAAGCGCGCGAAGCTTCCGCTGACGGTAGCGGAGCGGATGATCGCGACGGTATCGGACTCGTTGCGCAAGCACCTTGTCGAACGGCATGGGGTGTCGTGGGATCTCGCTCATGAACTTTCGCGCCAAGCAGGCGATGGCGTGCTGCTCGAACGCGTTATCTCGGATCCGCGCGTTGCGGAAGTCGAGCGTCTGGTCGACGAGCTCTATGAAAAAGGCAGGCTTTCGCCGACGATCCTCTTGCGCGCACTTTGCCTGGGCGACGGACATTTCTTCGCCGTCGCCACCGCAAGGCTGGCGGGCGTTCCCATCGAGAATGCAACGCCGCTCATCTACGATCAGGGCCAATACGGGTTCAAGGCGATCTATGCGAAGGCAAGCCTCCCGACCGAATTGTTCCGAGCCTTCCGCACGGCCGTCGAATCGATCAGCGACGTCAAGCATGTGAAGCGGGAAAGCTGGAGCCCGGATCATTCGAGACGGATCGTCGAGCGGCTGGCGCAGGAACATAATGCAGCGTGCCCGCCGGCACTCGAACGGCTCCTCAGCCAGTTGACGCGCCAGTTGGGCGCTCAGGTACCCTACGCGACGGCGTAAGGCGGGATCAGTCCAAAACGAAGACGTGACGGGTAGCTGCGGCTCAACACGCGTCGATCGTCCCGTCGCTCATCTCCGCCGCTTGCGCCTTTCGGCACTTCCGGGCAGGCTCCGCATCGACCGAATTTGCTGCTTTGGAGCGTGCCGTCTTGCGTGTCTTCGTCACTTTCGTCTTCGCACTGACCTATCTCGGAATGGCGCTCGGGCGCATTCCGGGCTTGAGGGTCGACCGTTCGGGGATCGCGATGATTGCGGCGGTGGCGCTGGTTGCGACGAGCGCCACTCCCGCCGCCGACGTGACGGGTGCCATACATTTTCCAACTCTTCTCCTCTTGGGCGGCTTGATGATCCTCTCCGCGCGCTTCAGCGCTGCGGGGTTTTATGGCGCGGTCGCCGCGTGGATCGCCCATCAAGCGGTCAAGCCGCGGCGACTTCTCGCACTGACGATCGCCGCCGGCGGCCTGCTGTCCGCACTTCTTGTGAACGATATCGTCGTCTTCGCCATGACCCCGCTCTTGTGCGCGGGGCTCGCGCTGCGCAAGCTCGATCCGCGCCCGTTTCTCCTGGGGCTCGCGGCTGCAAGCAACGCCGGTTCGGCCGCGACACTGA
>DASPOR010000054.1 GCA_035625915.1 Alphaproteobacteria bacterium
GTTGCCGGTGCGCCAAAATCTAAATCGAACAGCCCCGGACCTCTCCCTTCGTCATGCCCGGGCTTGACCCGGGCATCCACGTATTTCTGCCCAATCGCTGAAAGACCTCGTTTGAAATTCGCACGCGCGGATGCCACAAAAATCTTAGGAACTTCGAATCGACCGTACTAGGGTTTCGGGAGCCCGTGATACTCCCGCAAGACGGCGTCGTTGATGAGTTCCTCCTCGGCGGCACCCCAGGTCCGATAGCCGCAGTGATCGCATACGCTCATGGGGATCGCGATCCGGACATGGATGTCACCCCTGTCCGTCGTCTCCGAGAAAGCGATTTCTTCCACCCGTATATTGAAGCGCCCAATCTTGCACATATAGCAGTCGGGCTGAACGGGTTCGTCCGATTGGGGCATGTCCCACTCCCAGCTGCCGTGAAACAGTTCACTGCCGGAAGAGACGCTTGAGGTGTGAAATGCTTCACGCCCGCGGCGCTTTTTTCAGGATTCCGCGCGACTAAGGCCCTTGGCGTGCTTCGAATGCTTGCGCCCAACGAATTCTTGCGCGCTACGGTCGAACTCGAGCCGCACGCGCTCAATAGAACGGCGCGGTCATGGCTTGGGCGGCGTAGGCCCGTTTCACTCCGGCGCGCGAGGCGACCGTCTCCAACAATCGAGCGATCGCTCGGTGCGAGCGCGCCGGCCGTTCGAAGGGAATGGTCCAGCCGCACAGCATCAGGAAATAAAGATCGGCTGCCGAAAAACGCTTCCCAAGGAGATAGGGGCCGTCAGCCATCAGGGCGCTCTCTATCTTTTCGAGCATCGCGCCCATGTTCGCCTCGGCACGGCGCTTTATCGATGAGGCAGCCGCGTCATCCGCGGCCCACCTGTCAGGGTAGTAGTAGGGCATCATCTCCGCCTGAAGCGTGTTCGTCAGATAGATAAGCCACTTGTAGAAGTGGGCGCGCTCGTTGCTGCCGATCTCGGGCGCCAGACCAGCGCTCGGGTGACGGTCGCAAAGATGAAGGCAGATCGCCGCCGCCTCGTAGAGTACGAGGTCGCCCTCGACAAGTGTGGGGATTCGGCCGTGGGGGTTGAGCCTCAAATACTTGGGCGCCTTTTGGGCGTTCTTCGCCCGATCCAAAAATATCAGTTGGAAGGGTGCGCCGATCTCCTCGAGCACCATGTGCGGCGCCAAACTCGCGAAGTTGGGATAGTAATAGAGCTGATACATCGTGAAGAACTCCGCTTGCGCTGACCGGCAGCCACCGAGGGACGCGGCACGATAATCATCGGAACATTGACGAGCAAGCGCATCACCGCGACGCGGATGGAGCAGCGTTCGCTCGCTCCCGCAGTCGCTGGATCAGTTTTGGGAGCACTTCCACGCGAATAGCGTCCAGAGATTCGGCGAGACGCTCCACGGCCGCCTTGTCCTGGTTCTCCGTCAGACGATCGATCTTCCCAGCCACGAGCCGCTCCGACATGATCGCCAAGCGCTTCCAGTTTCCGGCAAAGCCGTGCCGCTGGTGCCAATCGTATTGCGCCCTCAACAAATCGAGAACGGCCTTTTCAACCTGCTCGACGAAACGGTCCGCATCGTCCATCGCATCCCCCCGAAAATCGCACATGGTTGAGTGCGCACCCTACCACGAAAATAGTGCTGCCGAATGCGCTTTTCGACAAATGCGGCCATCGGTCGGGCCGGCCGTTTGCGCGCTTTTGACGGTCCGCTCATACGGCATCACGAAGCGGGCCGGATGGCGACCGCTGAAATCAGGAAAATATAAAATTGCTACCTTAAGGTTTTTCCCATCACTGGAACGTGAGTTCAATTCCACATCATTTGATACTGGGGGCGGTTGGCTCCGCTCCGGGGAGACTGATAAGAATGTCCGCAGTCAACATCGGAGGTCAAAGTCATGTCGATCCGCGAGCTCACCAGCAATGAGTTTTCTCTCGTCAGTGGCGGTGCGGGAAAGGGCGGGAGCGAAGGCGCACCTTCACCGACACCGACACCCGCACCCTCACCCGTCTACTGCAGCCCCTACAATGGCATGTGTGTATCCGTCGACCCGAGTTGGATGCCGGAAAATCCTGCCCGCGGACTTGTGAAGCTTGTCGTTGATTCTTGGGTTTCGTTCTTCCGTAACGTGTTGTAACCGAGTCCACTATGCGCTGACGTCGGGCGCGATCGTGCCCCATTCGGGGTGGGGAGCGGCGCGAGGCCAAGCGATCGCGCGCCGATCCGCAGCCTCTATCGCCAACGGCGCGACAACCTGATCCAGCACGGAGCACCGGGTGCGGCCATACCGGCTCCGGGATTTCCATTGGAACAACCTGACATCGACAGCGGCGAAGACGACAAATAAGCGCCGGGATCGTCGTGTGAAACGGCTCACATCCGATCGCAGCAGGCGGGTGTAGCCTACCGCCGATTCAATTTTTAGTTCCGACGCGATCGATCGTCAGGGGGTCATCATGCACGGCGATCTGGTAAACCGGCCTTGGCAACGCGTCGGCACACCCTTTTATCAGAGGGTGGCCACGGCACCCGCCCCGCCAGCACCGCTGGCGCCGGCGATAAACGCGCCCCGAAGGGAGCCCGAGCTTGACGACCGAGAACTGCCTCCCGTTGCAGATCAGTCGAAGTTCGACGATCAGCCTAACACACTGCTTCGGCTGTTCCGTTCCAGACACGTCAAGGATCTCCGATGGATCGCACTGATCGCCATTGCCTTAATCGGCATTGTCATTTGGCAGTTGATCCATCCGTCGACCGACAAGACCCTGGATAGCTTTTTGAGCGTCGCCGGCCCCGCGTTCGCCGCCGTCGGCGCTGTATGCGCCTGGTGCTACCGAACAGGAAACGCAAGGCTCGGCGTGGTCGACTTGTTCGGTTGCGAAATCAGTACGCTCTGCCGGGTCGTCGCGGTCTCGAACACGATCAGCCGATTGGTCGACAAGTTCGGCAAGGCCCCCGCAGCAGCACCCGTCGATGCAAATCCTCCAGGTGCCGACCATTTCACCTCCCAGGAAAATTATTTTCCGGTGTTCGAGAACAACACGCAGGACCTGCAGGTGCTGCACGCCAGGGTCGTGATGAGCATCACGGCCTTTTACACCTACATGAAAGCGGTGCGTGACACCATGCGGCAACTCGCCGATACACCGTTGCCGTGCCGCAATCACGCGGTACGTAACGTCCTCTTCATGATGTTCCTCAGCCTGGAGAGCGCGCGTGAGGCGATCGAGGACCTGTTCGAGTACGAACCGGACCGGACGGTGCGCATTATCGAGATTCTGATCGGCGAGTTGCAGGCGTATGACTTCCTGCGAAAGAACCTTCTCGACGATCCGGTGCGTCACGACCTCATCATGATGCGCGAATCCGATTACCGAGTTCTGGTGCCGGAACTTAAAACCCGAGTCGAAGATCCATCTCACGCATCGCCCCGGGCTTGGCAATGGAAGCGGGCCGAGCGGCTCCTACCCAAATTGGAGGCACGATTCGAAGCCGCGATGTCCGTAGCATAAACGCCGCCGCGACTCTAAATCGCCGTCATGTCCGACCGACGCCGTCGATTACAAATCTCGTCACGGCGCGCGCCGTGACGAGATTTCTTCCGTGGCGGTCAAGGTGTCTTCCGATTGGGTTGCGGTTTCCATCCGTCGCCCGAGGCCAGCACGCAGGCCGGCCCGGTCGGCGCGTCCACGAGTAACGCCCAATCTCCCTTGGGTGAGACATAAAGCTCGAGGACCCGCCCCGTCGTCGTGACGCCGGAGCCGACTTTTGTCTCGTCAAAATCGTATTTCAGCGTGGCAATCATGGCGTCCCGATCGCTGCAGGGCAGATGCATGACATCCTCCTGCTGCGGTGCTGCCGAGGTCGTGAAGAGGCCGGCAACCAGACTTCCAACAACAAAGTACCCAATCCTTTTGAGCATGGTGCGCCTTTTGTGTCTCATTGGCTTCTGTCCTTGACGACAATGGAACATGGAACCCTCACCGCTTACTTGGCGCCGAGCCGGTGGACGCCGTCCCAGTCGGCGGGCGGTGGCCGTCGGCGGAAATGGGTCACGCGTTCGATATACGCGGCGCTCGGTCCGTCCTGCGGGGCCAAACGGCGGCAGGCTTCGAACTCATTCTGCGCAGCGTCCCAATCCTGCCGGCGATAAGCGTCGAGGCCCCTGGCGAAGGCCGCGCAAAGTTCGCGGCCCAACTCATCGAGACCACCGGCCTCGCCCATCAGTTCATAGATGCGAATCGCTTCGCTCTTGCCGGCTAGCAGTACGACGTCGAGTTCGCGCGCGTCAACGGCATGTCGGACAAGTCGGTAAGTCTCTTCCGACATGATGATCGACGTGCCGTAGACCTTATTCGCGCCTTCAAGGCGCGAACAGAGATTGACGGTGTCGCCAATCGCCGTATAGGAGCGCGCATTGGGACTGCCGATCGTGCCGACCACCACTTCGCCTGTCGCGATGCCCATCCGCACCACGATGTCGGGCGCGTTCTGGCGGAGACCGGTGAGATCGGCGAGCTGTGCACGCACGTCCGCGATGGCCTTGATCTGGGCAAGGGCCGCCTTGCAGCCATCGAGTGCGTGCTCGTCGCCAGGCGAGAATGGCGCACACCAGAATGCCATCACCGCGTCGCCGATATACTTGTCGACGATTCCATTATGCCGGCGAATCTCTCCAGTCACTGCGCTGAAATAGGCATTGAGCAGCTTTACAGTAGCCCCCGATGTAAGCTGCTCACCGATTGCGCTGAAATCCTTGATGTCGGAAAAGAAAACCGTGACGACCTTGCGTTCGGCCTGATCCGCGAGGCCGTCGGCACCGCCCGCCGCGATCAGTCGGGCAACGATGCGCGGGTCGATGAATTTGCCGAATGTGTCCTTGATCCGCTCACGCTCGCGCAGTTCGGCGATCATGTGGTTGAAGGCACGGGCAAGCTCGCCGACCTCGTCCTGCGTGACGACCGGCACGGTGATATCGATATTTCCCGCCTCGATCGCCCGCGTGCTGACCAGGAGCTTGCGCAGTGCCGCGACGACTTGCTTCGAGCCAAAACCGCTGATGCCCAGCCCTAGGGCCGCGGCGACGACGAACAGGATAAAGCTGAGCACTGCAGCATCGTGTTCGCTGGCATAGATGCTGGCCGTCGCCTTTTCCGTGAGAGCGGCGACTTCATGCCGCATCTGCGCAAGATCCGGGCCGAAGGCGTCCTCGTACTTGGTGAAATTGAGCGCCACATTGCGTGCCTTCTCCGATTGGCCGGCGACGAGTGCGTCCGTCACCGCCTTGCCGACGGCGATGAAGGGAGCCACTTGGCGGCTGATCAGCGGCAAGGCGCCTTGAACCTGCGCCAGCACCTCGAGTTGATCGGGGTTGTCTTGTTCGTGGGCCGTCGCGGCATCGAGTTCGGCACTCAGCTTCTCGAAGCCGGCCTGGATGCGGGCGCCGACTTGTCCGATTTTGGATGCTGCATCTTTAAGCTCCTCCGGCGACCGATCCGGCTGGCGGAGCAGCCGGTCGACTCGCAACTCGTACTCGTCGGTCAGCACATCCAGGTCGGCAAGGAGGGCGCGCAGGGGCTGGTAGTGTTGGACGATCGCCTCGAGCCTGTGGGCGGTATGCGCCTGCTCGATCGACAGCGCGCCGACCAGGGCGCCGAACAGCAACAGCAGAACTCCGGCGAGCACGAAGAACTTGGCGCGAATGCTCATGGCGGCCCTCGAATCGCAACATTCTACCAACCGCCCCGGATCCTATGGCCCGTTGCGCGGTCAGGCTGTTAAGCTAGTCGGACCTGGCCCCAGAGGCGAGACTGCATTTCGCGAGGCCGCGATTCGCAACGGGCGTTGCGGGCGATCCGAATCCATGCCTATTCTCATTAACCGGCGGGAAATCGCGCCGAGGACCCTGGATATCAGGCTCAGTCGGGCATCGCCATGTCGCATATGGAATATTTCTTCCTCGCCGTCGTCATCGTGGCTTTTCTTGCGCTCGCCGGCAGCCTTGCCATCGTGAGCGAGCTTGAGGCGAAGCATCACGCGTTACGCGAAGGCAACAGATAGCGAAGGCAAGTGGCGTAATGGCGCGCCAATTCGCTCGTTCCGCCTAATGGGCCATGAGCGGGCGGGCGGACTCCGTGGCTTGCAGCAGCTCGAACTGGGATCGCTCGAACGCATCGCGTTCGCGCTGTTGGGCGAGGTGGTCCTGCACGCATTTGTCGTGCTCGGGCGAGCCGGGTGCGAGCCCTTGTTCCGTACAGGCCGCGGCGAATTGCTTGGCGTAGTCCGGCCCCGGCGAACAGGCGGCAAGCCCGACGAGAAAAAGCCCGATTATTGCAGCGGCCGTCACACGAGACGGTTTTGCCAAGCAGCACCTCACCGCCGAACGGTTCGAAGGCGATCGAGTCTCAGGCGGTGGCGGTAATCGGTCAAGCGATATGCGCCAAGCATAACGGCGGCGAGCGAGCCGATTACTGTTCGCCTTGGTCGCTTACGCCAGCATTAATACGTTTCCGAATATTTTCGATCGACGTCAAAATGTCGATGTCGCCGAGCCCTCAAAATAGCTAGCGAACCGCACGCCCCGCGCCGATGCAACTCAGACGCCCTACTCCGGCAACGATGGCCGTTAGCTATCGCCGGATATTCGCCCTGCTGATTGTTTGACGAGGGCAATAGAGCGACAGCCTTGATGTTTCAATTAACCTCATTATAACAATCACCTGCTAATATGAATGCATGATTTTTCAATGAAATATCTTGCAAAAGTGGCCGCTCTCCCCTAAATCCTCAGGCATGACGATGTTAGAAGCGCTCAAGAACCATCTTAGGCCGGGCCAAGTCTATCGACGTGAAGACCTGACGCGCTGGTCGAATGCTGTCGATCGTCACCTCAAGCAGCTGACAACCGATGGAACGCTGACCAAGCTCGCGGGGGGTCTCTACGCCTACCCGAAAGAGACGGCTTTCGGGAAAGCGCCAGCCGAAGATGACAAGCTGGTCGAAACGTTCCTCAGGGATCGCCGATTCCTGATCGCGTCCCCCAACGCCTACAATAGCCTCGGGGTCGGAACGACGCAGCTTTACGACAAAACGGTCGTCTACAATCACAAGCGACACGGACTCTTCTCGCTTGGCGGACGGACGTTTGACTTCCGCGTCAAGCCGTCCTTCCCCAAGACGCTGAGCCCGGAATTCCTGTTGGTCGATCTCGTAAACAATGTCGATCGGCTGGCTGAAAACAAGAGCGCAGTGCTCGCGCGCGTGAAGCAGCGCGCTTCGACCTACAACGCGTCCCGGCTGCAACGCGCCGCGCGCGACTATGGCAGTGTGCGCGCGAAGAAGTTCTTCGCCGAAGCCCTCAAGACGGACATGGCGACCCATGTCCGCTGATTTTCTTCACAACCACACTGAATTTCCCGAGCTGATCCGCATCGTCGCCCAGCAAAAAGGGATCGATCCAGCCCTCGTCGAAAAAGACTATTGGATCACGCACTGCCTCTATGGCCTGCAGCAGTTGGGTTTCACCTTCGAACTCAAAGGCGGCACATCGCTTTCCAAGGGATTTCAGATTATCAACCGGTTCTCGGAAGACATTGATATCCGCATCGAGCCGCCCAACGATCGACACGTCAAGACGGGACCCAATCAGGATAAGCCTGCACACATCCAAAGCCGCCGGGACTTCTACGACTGGCTCGCCCAGACAATACGTATTGACGGCATTGACAAGGTCGAGCGCGACACGGCCTTCGACAACAGGACGCTCATGAGCGCCGGCATCCGGCTCTATTACCGAACACACGCCAATGCCCTACTAGGTCTCAGGCCCGGTGTCCTGCTTGAAGTCGGCTTCGACGACGTAACTCCGAATAGCAAGAAAGATATCAGCTCGTGGCTTTATGACCACGCCGTTGGCAAGGTGAACATCATCGGCAACCGCGCCAAAGGCGTCGCATGTTACGATCTGGGCTATACCTTCGTCGAGAAGCTCCAGACCATCTCGACCAAATTCAGGAAGCAGCAGGCAAATAAGGACAGCCCGATCGAGTTCATGAGACATTATTACGATGTCTATGCGCTGCTTCAACGAAAGGAGGTCCAGGCGTTCATCGGCACCGACGACTACCAGTCGCACAAAGCCAAACGCTTCCGGGGCGGCGACAATCCCATCATCGCCCACAACCAAGCCTTCATTCAGACTGACCTCGACACGCGCAAGGCCTACACCCTAGCGTTTGCCGAAAGCGCGGCGCTTTACTACGGCACCAAACCGACGTTCGACCAGGTCCTCGAAGAGATCGGCAAATGGATCGACCGGCTATGAGTAAAGTTCGTCGCCAATTCCCGGTCCAGATAAACGAGACGGCACCGGCGCTGCCACTTCCAAAACCGCCCAACGGTGACTCCGGTAAGAAGTTTCTATGGAGCCGCTGCTAAGGCTGTCGCAAGCCCGACGAGAAAAAGCCCGATTATTGCAGCGGCCGTCACACGAGACGGTTTTGCCAAGCGGCACCTCACCGCCGAACGGTTCGAAGGCGATCGAGTCTCAGGCGGTGGCGGTAATCGGTCAAGCGATATGCGCCAAGCATAACGGCGGCGAGCGAGCCGATCGCGGTCGCCCCGGCGATCAGAAACATGATCAGGAGCTGGTACTTGACTGCCTGTTCCGGCGGAACGCCCGACAGTATTTGACCTGTCATCATGCCGGGGAGCGATACGAGCCCGGTTGCCGACATCGAATTGATGATCGGCATCATGCCGCTTCGCAGCGCACCCCGCGTAACCGTGCCCAACGCCTCCCAACGTGTCGCACCCAAGGCCAAACGCGCCTCGACCGCGTTGCGTTCGCGCGCCGCGCCGACCGTCAAGGTATTGAGCCCGAGGCTGATGCCGTTCATGGTGTTTCCGAGAATCATGCCCAGCATGGGGATTGCGAAGCGCGGATCGTACCACGGCTCCGGCCGCACCGCGGTTGTAAGCGCCAAGATCGTGACGAGCGCCCCAGCGATCATCATGGTGCTCGTGCCGAGCCCATAGCTCCACCAGCCGGTGAATGGACGTTCCTGACGCGCGATCGCCTCGCGTCCGGCGAAGCCGATCATGACAAGGGCGGCGAGCAACGTCCAGAACAGCGACATTGCGTCGAACAGGACATGGAGGACCAGACCGACCAGGATCAACTGAACCAACATACGCACCGTGGCGATCGCAAGCTGGCGCTCGAGCCCGAGGGCGAACCACAACGACAGAAGCCCGTTGACGACCACCAGGATCGCCGCGATCGCAACGTCGCCATAGCCGAGGGGGATGTAATTCACGGACCCGGTTCCCACACCTGTCCCGCCTCGACGCGCAGCCGGCGTGAACTGAGCCGTTCGGCTTGCGCCGCGTCGTGACTGACCATGAGGATGGCCGTGCCCCGCGCGAGTTCGGAGCGCAGATGCCCTTCCACGGCCGCGGTGGCGTCCGGATCGAGCCCTGACGTTGGCTCATCCAGCAGCAATGCGCGCGGCGTCAGACTTAGGGCGCGCAAAAGTGCGAGGCGCTGTCGCTCTCCCGTCGAGAGGCGGCTGACTGGCCAATCGAAGCATTCGGCCGGCATACCGACGGACGGCGCCAGTGCCGCGGCGCGCGTGCGGTCGGCAAAATGCTCACCCACGATGTCGGCCCACCACCCACTTTCCGCGGCAACATAAACCACGCGCCGACGCCACGCAGGTGCTGGCGATGCGTCGCGCCGTTCGCCATCGAGTTCGATCTCGCCGTCATTGGGATCGAGGTCGGCGATCGCGCGAAGGAGAAGCGATTTGCCGGCACCCGAAGGGCCGGTCACGACAACAAGCTCGCCATCGGCGACGACAAACGGCTGGACGGAAAGATGCGGATGGGAAAGGCGCCTGACGTCGAGCGAAGTAGCCTCCCTCATGTGGCGAAATTCGGAATAGCCACAGTCGTTCGAATCGAGCCGAAGGCTGCCATATCGACTTTGGCCGTGTCGATTGTTTTTTCCCGTCGCACCATCGGGCGATCGCCCAGCGCTCAACCAACCGACGATCTTCGGTCCGCCGCGCGAAATAATTCGACCAAACGGCGTTGGCGGTCGGCGGCCGTACTGACTTAGATCAATGCATGTGCGGACGCGATCGAGCGTGATGACTTTGCGGACCGGTCGCTCATTCGAGCCCAGTCAGGCGGTCGTCGTCCGGTCCCACCGCGGCACGGGGCACGGAACGGGACGACAAGTTCTTCGGCGATCGACGGGACGGGTGAGATGATCGAGTCCATTTTGCGTGCGGCAGCAACGTTACTTGCGTTGGCCCTCCTGATTCCGGCTGGGTCTCTCCGTGCCGCCGATCAAAACGCGTTGACGATGCCGCAAGAGAACATGGCGGTTCATGGGCGCGCGGATGCCAATTTCACATTGAGGACCGGCATCGCCGACGGCAAGATGGTCTTCATCGGTCGCGGCGGCGCCATCGACGGCAAGGTCAATCCCGATCTCGTCGTTCATGAGGGCGACGAGGTCCAAGTTACCCTGATCAATGGCGAAGGGGCCGAGCACGACATCGTTTTTCCGGATTTCCACGCATCGTCGCCACATGTGACCGGCCGCAACGCCAGTGTCACGATCTCTTTTCACGTCGGCAGCGCGGGTTCGTTCGAATATTTCTGCGATCTCCCCGGCCATCGCGACGCGGGCATGGAGGGTCGCGTCAAGGTGGAGCTTGCGCCCACGACGGCAGCACCTCCCGAAGGTGTAAGCATCGCTCGCGATCCAACGGACATTCCACCGCCGATCGGCGATCGCGCACCCACATCCGTGCGCGTCGACCTCGAAGCGGTGGAGCGGATCGGACGGCTGGATACGGGCACGACCTTCAACTTCTGGACCTTCAATGGCAAGGTTCCCGGCCCCATGCTGCGCATTCGCGTGGGCGATACCATCGAATTGCACCTGAAGAACAACAAGGACGACATGCTCTCGCACTCGATCGATTTGCATGCGGTCAACGGCACTGGCGGCGGTGCCGCACTGACGGCGGTCGATCCCGGCGATGAAAAGGGATTCATATTCAAGGCGCTCACACCTGGCCTCTTCGTCTATCACTGCGCCACGCCGATGGTGGCAAACCATATTTCAAACGGCATGTATGGATTGATTCTGGTCGAACCACCCGGCGGATTGCCCAAGGTCGACCACGAGTTCTACATCATGCAAGGGGAACTCTATACGAACGCCCCGATCGGGAGTGCCGGCCTCCAGGAGATGAACATCGACAAGTTGCTCGAGGAACGACCCGACTACTTTACCTTCAACGGTGCGGTGGGCGCTTTGACCACCGAACACCCGCTCCATTCCAAGGTCGGCGACACCGTTCGCATCTTCTTCGGCGTCGGCGGTCCCAACTTCACGTCGTCATTCCATGTCATCGGGCAGATCTTCGACCGCGGGTGGGAAGACGGCGCCATCACGAGCACGCCGCTTACGGGTGTTCAGACAATCTCCGTGCCGCCCGGCAGTGCCGCCATGGTCGAGTTTGCGACCAAGGTGCCCGGCAAGTACACGATTGTCGATCATGCATTGTCGCGGCTGGAAAAAGGCCTTGCCGGATCGCTGATCGTCGATGGCGCGGCGCAGCCGGACATTTTTCGCGCCGCACCGCTCGGGGACGGCCAATAGCCGCGACGAGCGCCCGCACGGCAGGCAGACCCGCTCCGCGACAATGACAATGATGACTCTTTTGTGATGCCCGTCACTGATTACACCCCTCGAACTGACTTATGTTGCGAGCGTTAACTCTCGCGCGAGGGATCGGCCATGTTCGCAACATCCCGCGTCATTTCACTCTTCGACCGCGCGCCAGCCGCCAAATCGCCGACCCGTCGCCTTCGCTGCCGGTGGCATTACAGCACCGCGGAACACCGGCTGGTCCAAACTTGGGAGGTTTGCGCGGACGAAGTGTCTTAATCTGCGCAAAGCGCGGTCTTCCAATGTTAGGCACGACGATCGACGCGCCGGGTGGCGCCCGACCACCTGGCGGTCGCGCCAATGCATCCGGATCGCCGTTCCTCGATCCAGCCCGGATTGAACCGTCGAGGGGAGCAGCTTATCGGGCTTCCGTCCAACTCTCCGAAAACGCCAACGCGCAGGTGCTGAAGGGCCGACCTTCGCGCTCCTTTGGCCACGGCTGGCCCGCCGCCTCGACCCCGTTTCGTGACAAGCGGGCGCCGAGAGCGGGAATAAGAACGGTGCACACGCCGTAAGGTCGCCCCGGTTCCGCGTTAGGTTGGGTGTGGATAAGCAACGGCTCGCCGATCTTGTACCAGGTGAGCGCTATTTCCTCATCTCTCGTCACCGCGCGCTCGGTCCAGAAATAGCGCGGGTCGCCCGATTTGCTGAACTGGGCATCGTGCACGGGAATGCTCGCGTCCGCCGTCTCGGCATTGAGCATTCCCTGGACGGTCGATTGCAGCCAGCGCGCCATCGCAATGTTGTCGGCATAAATGCGCCAGCGATTTTCCGTCAATTCGCTCTTGAGATAGAGAACGTGCCCGGGTCCGGCCGGGCAAAAGATGATGCGCCAGAAGCTCGCGTTCGTCGTGAAGGGATCGTTGTCCTTCTTGGCAAGCCGGATGAACGGGTTCTCGCCCGTAAGGATTGCGCGGTTGGGGTCTGCAATGCTCATCGGAGCCTCCCTCCATCATTCCTACGGTCAATCTCGAGCCCCGTCGTCGCCACGGGCCGAGTGCAATCTCCCGTGCCTTTACACCGGAATTACCTCGGCGGTCCCAGGCGGCAATGGCCCGAATTGAGAGGTATTCGCGCAAACTGTATTGACCATTGCAAGGAAAAACCAGGGCGATCGATATCCGCGGGCACGATCCTCCCGATTGGCGGTCATATGTCGTTGTTCAAAGTCGCCTATTATCCTAACATTCTTCAAAATATGGCTCAGGAGGTGTCCGTGCGCCGTCTGCTCGAAGTTTGGAGATGCAAAAACCGCGTCCTTGGAGGGATCGCCGCAATCGTCTGCGCGGCGCAACTTTCGAGCGCGGCCGTGGCTCAGGAAACCCCCATACCGTCCGACCTGCCGATTCCAAAGGGCGTCGTCATTACACCACCCGGTCCGTCCACGACCCAGCAAAATGCGGGCTTTTCCGGGATGTGGGTCGGACGATGGGATGGCGCTCGCAGTACGGCCCTCATCGTCACCGCGATTAAAGGCGACGATGTCGATGCCATCTTTTGTTACGGCGATAGGCCCAAAACCTGGGCCAGTTCCAAGTCAGGCTTGGAGTCGGCCGATTGCACGAAGGCGTCCGGGACGATCTCCGATGGCCACATGAAAATCCGAATGAGCAGCGCAGATGCAATTTATACGATGAACAACGACGGGACGCTGTCTGGAAGTTGGGAATTCACTTCGACGAAACTCAGGGCGACGCTTCAACGCGTTCAATATCCCTGACGAGGCGGGCCGGTCGCCTTCACGCGTGACCTGGCTTCCGTGGGCGCAGGTAGGCAGCGACGGGTTTGCGCGATAGCAACGAAGCCACCCCGCGCATGTCCGACGCAGGCGGTATCCGAGG
This sequence comes from Alphaproteobacteria bacterium, assembly GCA_035625915.1. Lineage (NCBI taxonomy): Bacteria > Pseudomonadati > Pseudomonadota > Alphaproteobacteria > Alphaproteobacteria bacterium. The sequence continues at coordinate 13,606 of DASPOR010000054.1, forward strand.
GCCTGCTCGTGCCTGGGATCGCATTAGCCTGCTAATCGATTTCGCCGGCGAACATGGTGCGCCCGGCGCTAAAATCTCTAATGTATGAGTTGGCTCGACTTGGAATTTCAACGATTTGTTTCCTTGGGCCAGCGCCGATGCAGCCACAGCCAGCACTCCGGCTGTTCACGAATCCATCCCTCCAATGTGGCGTTCATCGCCAGCGTCAGCGCACGTACATCCGCGTTGCGGTCGCCGGTGTCGGGCAGGATCAGCGACGGCTCGCAGATCACTCGGAAGCGCGTGGGCCCGAGCCGCACCGGATGGATCGGAATGACAGGGCATCGTACGCGCAAGGCGAATTGCGCCAGAGCCGTAGTTGTCATCGCGGCACGGCCGAAGAATGGTACAGCGATGCCCTCGTCCAGCTTCTGATCGACGAGCATTCCAAGCAGACCTCCCCGCCGTAGATGCGCCCACGCCGCGCGAGCGCCGACGGCACCCTTGGGGAACATTGGCACCTCGGCCCCCAGAGCGTCCCGCCGCAGGGCTTGGATAAGTCGATCCGCCAGCGGGTTGGACGCGGCCCGGTAGAACCACGATACGCTCAGGCCCAATGAGGCAGCGACAGGGAACCCGATCTCCCAGTTGGCGAGGTGGCCAGAGAACAGGAGCGCAGGGCCCCCGCGCACTTGAAGAGCACGCAGTTCCGTATCGTCGCTGCATTCCCAACCGGGCCCCTGCGCGGTCCGCTCAAGCGCGGCAATATGGGGCAGCTCCGCGGCAGTACGGCCGAGATTATCCCACATCCCCCGGATCACCCGACGCCGAGCCGCCGCATCCAGTTCGGGCAGACCGTTACGTAGGTTGGCCTCTGCGACGCGAGAGACTGGCAGCCAAGGGCCGATTTTGCGCGCGACATAGCCGCCAAGGTTGGACGCGGCAACCGGCCCAAGAGAGCGGAGTATTCGGATTCCGGCCCAGAGAGCAGCGGCCTGAAACCGATCTCGTGGTCGTGGTTTGCCATGGTTTCCGGAAGGGCCGGCGGGGAGATTCATCAACGAACGCTATCCCATATTTGCCGCCCCGTCGGCGGACACGTCAGGCTTTAAAGAGTGTCTCGTCTGATCTCCAAAACCGATCGGAGTTCCAAACTCGTGTTGACCGGCTTGGCCGGGTGAGGCGTCTGAGCATCGGGCGAGTCATCGTCAGACGACAGAAGGGAACAACGGCTTAGGCGCGGCCGCTTGTGGTCGGCTGCGACCCGGTGCTCCGGTTTCCACATCCTGCACGTTCGCCCCTGGGTTGAAGGCGCCAGAGAATAAATCACAACCAATTCCGCCGACTCAACAACTTTGTGGATCGGCTCTAAGGACATGTCGGGATGCACACCTAAACGCTTTGAGCATGCGCCGATTTCGAGGAGGTCGAAATACGTACTAACGCGGATGCCTCTGAAGAGAAAAGCCCCGCTGGTTTGGGATGCGACGGGGCTAAAATTAGGTCACGTCATTCGTCACAGAATGACAACCGTGACGTGGCTATGGCCTACCACCATCGGCCGGGCGCGGTCATGCGACGCAGAAAAAGCCCCGCACCGAAAGAGGGAAAGGGGCGGGGCGAGAAGTGCCGGCCACTCGGTTAGGAGCCATACATGGCCGGCGCACAGGAGCATGAACTCTACCACATTCCCGATCCGGCAGGTATAGGTGCTGATGCAAATGCTTCTTCAAAGAAAAGCCCCGGCGGCGTGGAGCGCGATTTGCCGTTGCACGAGACACTCGAAAGGACAATGATCGCTCCGTAACGGCTCCAGAATCTTGCGAATGCCGACTCAGCTGAGCAGCACAAGCCCATGTCTCGATGGCAGATGGAACGTTATCCAGTTATTCTGGGGATTTGCGGGATGATCTGCCTTGTCGCAGGGCCTGCTTTGAGTGCTGGGAATACGTTGGATGGTGACTACACTGGAACGAGAACACTACGAAAAGGCGTCGGTTCACTTTGTCCAGCGAGAGAAGATGTATCCGCCAGTGTCCAGGGCCACACGCTTACATTTACGTACAGCGCACTAAAAAACTACACGATAGGGCTCGATCCTGACTCAGACGGGTCATTCAACCAGATTTCCATGGAGGAGGGTGGGCATGCGGTCAAAATACAGGGCCGCATAATTGGCGAAATTATAGAGGCCGATGTCGCAAATCCCTCTTGCGAATATCACTGGGTGCTCAAGAAAAAATAATTGCGAGTATCCCGGTCCCACCAGTGGCTTCATCCTTTTACAGTAGCGGACGGTCGCGATCTCGCGGCTGCATTTCACGACAGCCGGTAAGCAAAGAAAAGCCCCGTCTCGGGCGGAGGCGGGGCTTGAGTTTAGAAACACAACCACACAGTCGCATTCTGCGACGCGGTCAATCTAGCGCCATCGCCGGGCGCGGTATGTGAAACGTTTCACGTGACGCGGTCCGGAAAACGGCGTGCAAGCCACTGAGGCGCAAAAAACCCGAGTCAGCGCTTCCGGATTTCACGCTGTACCTTGGCGCTCGCGCCTGGGCGCTTGCCGATACCCTTACGCCCGTCATCCAGAATCTCGATATTGCCTTCCTTCCACGTAAGGCGCTCTTCGAACCGGCGGGCAGCTTCGGCGGCCTTGTCGGCTTCGCGCTTCGAGCGGCGTGCATTCTTGGTGGTGTCCACGGCGGCATTTCACGACCCTTCGATGCACCGGGGCAATGCGGTGACCGCCAGGGTGTTAACCTTGAATTTGCTTGCCGCCCTTAATCCATGAGCGCATATCTAAGCAGTCGCGTGGTGCGACTCGGCGAAAGCCGCCTCATTGGACCCTGTCGCTGGCCCAGAAATTGCCCAAAAATCGGGGACGCAAGTCCAGCGACCAAACGAGAGCGCCCGGCTCGCGGCGAGCGGCGGCCGGGTCTGAGGTTTGAAATGGCAGTGAAGTCCTATGTCGTGAATGCGTTGTGGGAT
>DASPOR010000055.1 GCA_035625915.1 Alphaproteobacteria bacterium
ATTCGCGGCCAAGACTCCCATGTCCGACAATATAATGGGCTCGAAACTCTGGAAGCCGGAGGCGGCGAGTGTGTGCAAATCTGCACCTTACAGCCAATGCGTTGCCCAAGCGGAATCGACGGACGCAATGAACCAGATCCAGAACATTGTCGACAGCGATTCGAAGATCAAAATTCACGTTCACAATCTGATAAACGTCTATTACGACGTGGGCACTTGCGGACTTTCCAAGCAGTGTGACGCGGGGACGATTTGCAAAGCGTTTTACCCGGAGATATCCGGCTTCTACACCAAGTATTACGGTTATCTGCAATTCTTCGAGAAAAATTGGAACATCGGAAAGCTCGCGGAGATCGGCAATTTTGTGGATATGTGCGAGCCGTACAATGCCGGGGAGTGAGTGAGCCGATTTGACGAAAGGGGATTACCCTCGGTTTGGCGCCACATGCTGCACGAAGATGGGTACTGGAACCTAACAATTTCGCAGCTCAGCAAGCCGAACTTCCAAACGACGGTGCCACATGTCCGATCTGTCCCAATAAGCGACGTCAAACGGCGAGGGTCGGAGCCTTATGGCGAATATAGGAGGTCAATGGCAATGAGGCTCATCTCAGTCAACGTCGGACTTCCGCAAGACGTGGTATGGCGCGGGAAGACCGTGACAACCGGGATTTACAAGCAACCGCTCGAAGGTCGCGTTGCGTTGCGCAAGCTCAATCTCGATGGCGACCGTCAAGCGGACCTCAAAGTGCATGGAGGGGAAGACAAAGCGGTTTACGGCTACCCGATCGAGCACTACGGGTACTGGAAAAAAGAATTGCCGGGCCGCGAGTTGCCGACCGCGATTTTCGGAGAGAACTTCACGACCGAGGGCTTGCTGGAAGACTCCCTTTTCATTGGCGACCGTTTCTCAGTCGGCACGGCGGAAGTGGTGGTGACGCAGCCCCGCCTGCCTTGCTACAAACTGGGAATCAGGTTTCAGGCGGACGAAATGGTCAAGCGCTTCCTCTCGAGCGGGCGGACCGGGTTCTATTTTGCCGTTATCCGTGAGGGAGAAGTCGACGCCGGTGACCCAATTCACGCGATTGCCCGAGACCCGAACGCGATTCCCGTTTCCGGGATCACGCGACTCTACGTAGCCAAAAGGTATGGCGAGGAAGAGACGGCGTCCGTGCAGCGCGCTTTACTGGTCGACGCGTTGCCGGAGAGTTGGAAGGGCTATTTCCGAAAGCGCCTACAAAAGTCGGGATGAACGCGCGCCGAAGCCGGTCAGAGCCGTCCTCTGAATTGGATCGCATGTCGACGAGTGCGGTGACTCCGAAATTCGCCAAGTATGGCTCAAGAATGAGGCAGGATGGATCGCTTCAACCTTGGCGCCTATAGGCGCACCATCTCCACCCACTCGGCGGAAACCCAGCGCTGGTTCGATATCGGCCTGAACTGGTGCTACGGCTTCAACCACGAAGAAGCCATCAAGTGCTTTGAGAAGGCGCTGGAAAGCGATCCCGGATGCGCCATGGTGCATTGGGGGATCGCTTACGCCGCCGGGCCCTTCTACAATCTGACCTGGAAAGAACACGGGGACGCCGAGGCCAACAGCGCAACCAGGCGTTGCTTCGAGCATGTCCAGCTTGCGCGCGCCAACGCCGCTCACGCCAGTCCGATCGAAAATCGATTGATCGAGGCGCTTGCCGACCGTTTCCAGAAACCGCATCACGTGACGCCGCAGGAATTCGAGCGTTGGGATGACGCCTATGCCGCCGCGATGCGGTCGGTCTACGTCAACTTTCCCGACGACCACGACGTGATGGCGCTGTTTGTCGAGGCGCTGATGATGCGCACCGTGCGGCGCCTCTGGGACCTCAAGACTGGCGCGCCGGCGCCGAATTCGGACGTTATCGAGGCACTGCGGGTTTGCGAGCGGTCAATCAGGCTCTCCGACGAGGCCGGCATCGCACAGCATCCGGCGATCCTTCACCTGCATATCCACCTGCTGGAAATGTCTGCCATGCCGGAGCGCGGAATGCGCTCGGCGGACCTGCTCTGCACGATGTGCCCCGATGCCGGACACATGAACCACATGCCTGCTCACATCTACGTGCTGTGCGGCGAATACGAGAAGGCCCGGCTCGCCAGCGAAAGGGCGGACCGCGCCAACGACCTCTATCTCGCCTATGCGGGTGAGCCCAGCTATTACCTGCTCGGCTGCTGCCACGACCTGCATCTGATGATGTTCACCTGCATGCTTCTCGGCCAGTATGCGCCGGCACTTCGGGCCGCCGATAAGGTGCGCAAACTGGTGACGCGCACCGTCGTGAGCCTTCCGGACCGGCCCAAGCTCACTCAGACGGTGGAGGGCTATCATGCCATGCGGTCGCATGTGCTGGTGCGCTTCGGCCGCTGGCAGGACATCATCGAGGAACCAATGGTCGAGGAGCCCGAGCTTTATGTGCTGACGGCTGCCATGCAGCATTACGCCAAGGGCGTCGCGCGTGCGACGCTAAGGGATTTCGCCGGGGCGGAGCAAGAGCGCGAAAGGTTTCATCGGCATTTGGCGACCATCCCGCCCGAGCGGCGTTTCCTCAGCAACCCGACCAGAGCGTCTCTCGGCGTCGGCGCTGCTTTGCTCGACGGCGAGCTTGCCTATCACCAGGGCCGACATGACGAGGCTTACGCCCATCTGCGGCAGGCGGTCGAGCTTGACGACAATTTATCGTACACCGAGCCTTGGGCGTGGATGCACCCGCCGCGCCATGCACTGGCCGCACTGCTTCTCGATCGGGATCACCGCGAGGAGGCCGAACGGGTCTATCGGGACGATCTGGGCTTGAGCGGCAAGGTGCAACGCTGCACCCAGCACCCCGACAATGTGTGGGCGCTGCACGGGCTGGTGGAATGCTTGAAGCGCAGCCAGAGTGAAGAGCTGCCTGCGCTGCAGGCCAGGCTCGCCACGGCGCTGGCCAAGGCAGATGTGCCGATCAACTCGTCATGCCTGTGCAGGACGAGTGCCGAGTCTGAGCCGAGCTGCTGTCACCCAACGAAGTCCTCGCCCGTCAAAGAGGTCGACAACGGCTGACGCGCCATCCGGTAACGCGATCACCGAAACAGAATTTTTGCAATCATTTTCCCCAAACGAGGAGCAGGGCGATATCGCCAGGCAATCCGCCTGGAAACTCTAGGACGCGGGCCGCGAGTCGGAACCCTTGGGGCTTTAGGTCTCGCTCCCACCGTCGATAGAGCTCCTGGGCCTCCCCGCGCAACGTATCCGGCCACGCGGGTTCGATCACGTTAATAGCGCGGCCACCGTCGCTGCAGAGCTGACTGGGGAAGCGAAGCAGCATGAACTCCTTTTGTCCGTGCTCCGCCGCTTCGCGCGCTTGATGCACAAGTATTCGCCAGCTTTCCTCCGAAATATGGTGGTCGATTAGGTCCGCCACTTTGCGCCGTCGCTCCACGGCTGCGGCTCGGCGCGTATCTTCGCGGTGCTGTCGTTCCCTATTGTCATGGTCCGCCGCCAGATTTCGAAAATCCGTTGCCGACGGCGCGATATCATGCGGGTCCCGATGCGCGCCGGCTGGTGCCTGCGCAACGGGATGGCGCCGATGGGTGAAATGCTCGTCGAGTTCATTAAGGGCGTGAGCGAGGAATCCTTCCCGGGGAGCGGCGACGGGCGACGAACGTTCCTGGGAAAAAGCGCGAACTAAATCTGCGCGACTTACAATGCCCACAATGCGGCCATCGCGAACCACGGGCACGCGCTTTATGCGATGCGCCACCAACAACTCGGCAATTTTGGAAAGATCCGTCTCTTCGTCGACGGTGACGATTGGCGCTGACATGATGTCCCGCGCCACGCGCTCCGGGTTGCGAAGGCCCGCGATGAACTCGGGGCTAAGCGCCTCGCCTTCCGCCAAGAGCGTCAGCCACCAATCGCGCCGAGCCTCGCGATCCGAATCGCCGCGGCCGATCAAGTCTCCCTCGCTCACCATGCCGATCGGCACACTATTCTCATCGACCACCGGGACGGCACTAATGCCCCTGTCGATCAGAACCTGCGCAATTACTCGCCTTGGCGCGTCTGGGCGCACCGACGCGACGTCGCACGTCATTACGTCGCGTGCCTTCATCTGTTCATCGTCCCCATTATTTCGACTGCGTCTATCGTATTCTCTTTTCGTCCGCGATGGATCAGCGGACCAGGAAAACGTCACAGTGCGATCCGGTAATCAGTTCGTGAACGTTGCGGCGTTCCAATCCACCGGAATCGATAATGAGAAGTGACGGCTTAAGACGCTCGATACGATGGAGCACTCTCGCCGGTTCCGTCGGGCTCGCCTCAAGCCGGACCTTTCGCCGGTGGGCACTCTCCAGAGACTCGGTGATTTGCCGCACTCGCTCGAGTCGGGACGACTCTTCTTCGCGGACGAGGATTACAACGGCGTCGTCGGGTTCTGTCATCGCGAAGCTGACGCGGAGAATCCGCTCGGTATCATTGCCGTTGCCCAGCAATAATACGACCGGGCCTGCCAAAGATCCGTGTTCCCGCCGAATCAAAATCGCTCTTCCATAGTCCTCAGGCAAACTTTCCCAAGGCGAGCGGAGGCGCCATGCGCCGGAAAATGGACGGGTGGTGCCTTGCACAACGAGAATGTCGCCTTCGATGTCCGTCAAGGCGGCGGCCGTTGGAAAGTCGCGGACGACGCCGAACGACCATTCCAGGCCGCGTTTTGCCGCTGCATCGGCCAACGTGCGCCGCATTGCGGACTCCAGGGTCGAGGTGATTTTCTCAAGTTCATCGACGTTGAAGTCTTCCGTAACCGCGGACGAGAGCGTGACCTGGCGCCCGAAGGGCAGGCTGGCGAGCCGATAAAGATTCTCGTCCTGTAAGAAAACACCATGCAGTGCCGCACGCCAGCGACTGGCCAACGCAGCGGCGCCCTCGACGGCACCTTGTATGTCGGAGGCGGCATCACATGCGAAGACGATGCGTCGAATGGTATGCTCAGTCATCCGACCTCGCGCGCTTTGTTGGCCTCCGGACAACCCTTGGGGGAGGAGAAGGCGCTGCGCGTTTTGCAAGTGCTGCCAGGCGCGCGGCGATTCGTCGATTGAGCGTCGATTCTGGGTAATGGCCCTCAAGATCCGCTGCGCCCGATGGCGAGCCAGTCAGCAATTCCATTCCTTGATCGACATGGTCAATGGGGATCACGCGGAAGAGGCCTGCTGCCGCTGCCTCGGCTACATCGCGGCGTAGCATGAGGTGCTGTACGTTCGAGGATGGAATTAGGACACCTTGTGTTCCCGTGAGGCCGCGTGCCCGGCATACGTCGAAAAAGCCCTCGATCTTCTCGTTGACGCCGCCAATGGCCTGAATTCGACCGTGCTGGTCGAGCGAACCCGTTACGGCAAAGGATTGACTGATCGGAGTTTCGGACAAGGCCGAGAGCAGGGCGAAAAGCTCCGCCGCGGAGGCACTGTCGCCTTCGACCCCGCCGTAGGATTGTTCAAACACGAGACTCGCGGTCAACGTGAGCGGACCGCTCCGGCCGAAGCGTCCACCGAGAAAGCCCGCGAGGATCAGCACACCTTTCGAATGGATCGGGCCCCCCAACGCCACCTCGCGTTCGATGTCGATGACCTCTCCCTTCCCGAGGCGCACTTGCGCCGTTATTCGACTGGGTTGGCCGAAGCCTACGCCGCCGATGGTAATGACCGAGAGTCCATTCACTTGTCCAACTCGTTCGCCTTCGGTCTCGATACGGAGGGTATTCCGCGCGATCTCCTCCTGGATCCGGCGATAAATGCGATCCGAGCGGCGGCGTCTCGCCATACTTGCGGCTTCAATGTGGGATGCATCGACCACGCCGCCGCCATTTTTAGCGGCGATGTGATCGGCCTCTTGGAGCAGATCCGTTAGACCCCGAAGCTGGGCCGAGAGTTTTGCGGCGTCGCCGGAAAGCCGTGCCGCCTCTTCGATCGTGCGCGCCACGGCAGCGCGGTCGAGTGGACGCAAGTTCTCACGTCGGACAGCAGTGGCGATTAGTCGCGCATAGAGGCCAATATTCTCCGGGGTCCGGTCCACCCGGTCATCGAACTCTGCCGCGATCTTAAAAAGCTCCGGAAAGTCCACATCGAGCTCAGAGAGCATAAAATAAAGGAGGGGCGATCCGATCAGGACGACTTTAACCTCGAGCGGTATGGGATGGGGGTCGAGCGAGACCGTGCTCGCGAGGCTCAGAAGTTGTTCGAGGGAAACGGTGCGGATTTCACCCGCGCGCAGGGTACGCTTCAGCGATTCCCAGCCGAAGTTTGCGGTGAGAAGGCGCTGTGCATCGAGGACAAGATAGCCGCCATTCGCCTTGTGCAGCGCGCCGGCCACAACCAAATTGAAATCCGTCATCAATGTGCCAAAGCGCGCAATGTGTTCAATTCGACCGACAAGATTCTGATGCGTCGGATTATCCTCATAGACAATTGGCGCGCCCTTGCAGCCGGCATTGTCGACGAGCACGTTCACCTGGTAACGCCGGAAGGAAGCGGACTCGTCGACCGGCGTTTCCAGTGACGCTCCGCTCGGACCGTCCGGGTGACTGCTCGCGATGAAGTCGTCGGCATGTTCGAGAATGTCCTGTTCGACGTCGTTGAGATGGGTAATAACCTCGCCGAGATCGGCGAAAGAAGTCCGAACTTCTTGCAACAAGTGCTTCACGACGCCGGCGGTGGTGTCTCGATTGAGTTGTCGCACCGCATCGCGATGTTCGCGTTCCCAGTCGGGAATTCGGCGTATCACCGCTTCGAGATCGCCTTGCAAAGATTGCATGACCGCGGTCATTTCGTGCCGCTCTTCCGCGGGCAGCCGATTGAAGGCATCGGGCGGTATAACCTCGCCGTTTCGAAGGGGCGCCAAGGCGAGCCCCATCGGCGTACGAATGAGTCCGACGCCCTTTTTCTCAGCCTTTTGCTGAAGCGCACCAAACGCCTCTTCGTGGCAATGCTTAATCTGTTGATCGATGACCTCTCGCCGCGCGCGGTAGTCCTCGCGCTCGAATGCCGCAGGCAGCGCAATCCGCATATCCGCGACGAGCCGCTTCATGGCATCCCGCAATGGTGCCGCACGGCCCGCGGGCAGTCTCAAACATCGTGGACGCCGCGCATCCGAGAAATTATTGACGTAACTCCAATCGGACGGCGCTTCTTCCGACGCCGCCTGACGCTCGAGGAGTTGCTGAATCAGCGTGTGCTTCCCGGTTCCCGCCGGGCCGAAGGCGAAAACGTTAAAGCCATGCCGACGCATGGCGATTCCAAGCTGGATGGCGTCAATCGCCCGCTCTTGGCCGACAAGCCCCGCGAGCGGAGGTAGCTCATCCGTCGTGGCGAAATCGAGATCGGCCGGATCGCAACAGCGGCGCAGAATTGCCGATGACAGAGGCTGGGCCGTCCGCCACTCCGGATCAAGACGAGACCCCTTTCGGCCTGGAACAGCTAGGCCGCCCAACTCGGCTGCTGGATCGTCCATCGCTTGGAACTCCATTGGATATTTTCTTCCTGTAAGTCACCTCGCTTCCCGGACACGGGTACCGTTTGGTCGCTCGCTCGACAGGCAGGAAACTTGCTCCATCCTCGTCCGCCCGGTCATCGTCGGGTTTTACTCGCGCCAGGCGCTTCGGTCGAGGCTAGCTTGTGAGCAGCGCCTCTTCAAACGCAAGGGGCCGAAAAAGAATCGATTATCCTTTCCTGGTCTATCGAGTAGCTTACGGCTTGAGGAGCTTCAGGTACTCGATTACATAGATCCGCTCCGCCGGGTCACCAAGCGAAACGTGCGGCATGAGTGTGTTCGGGACCAAATGGGATGGATCAGCGATCCATTTTTCGAGATTGGCCTCCGTCCAGGTCAAGCCCGAATTCTTCAGCGCATCGGAATAAGGAAATCCAGCCGCGGATCCGGCCGCTCGATTGACGACGCCGTTGAGATCGGGGCCTATGGCGAGTGCACCCGCTTTCTGCGCATGGCACACGGCACAATGATCGGCGTAAACCTTTCGCCCGGCAGTTTGCATCGCCTTGATGACGTCGTAGTGTTGCGGAATTAAAGGCTGGGACCAGACCGATGCAGCATATGCGGTCAGTCCTATCGCGAATGCCGTTGCAAGTGAGACGATGCGGTTCATAGCCAGACTCCCGTGAAGACCATGTCGGCGGGCCTTAAACCGATGCCCACCGCGCGGCCATGTAGCCCGTTGATCGATCAGGGCGTCCGGTATGGGCAGCCGCTGGCTAGATTCGTCACAATCGGAAAGGTGGCATTGATTTGCATCAAATGACCGGCTCGGACGCCTGGGCACAAGACAAGGCTGAGCCATCCATGGTGAATGACCCAAATGCAATTTCCGAGACGGAGGCACTCCGTGCGGCGACACCCGCGCCGAACGATGACTTCGTCGTCGTGGCGCGCGACTATGCGGCGGCGCACGCCCGTCCGATTGATGCCGGGAATCTCGTCGCCGGGAGCGCCTAGTGTGGCGAATCCGAAATTCGCAACACGAGCAGGTGGGACCGGGAGCGAATTTCGGATTCAAGGCCACACTGGTAATATATTGTGTCTAGTGTGGTATTCGGAATTGAAGTCCCTAAACGCGGATGCCACCAAAAAGACAGGAACTTCAAATCCACCACACTTGAGGTGCCGAAGTGCCCACGCAGGGCCGACAACCTGTATACGAATCCGAGGGATGGGAGGTTGACCTCGCTCGCCTCGAATTGCGTGCGGGTGGGAGTCCCGTCCCGATCGGCCGCCGTGCCTTCGAAATCGTCGTGGTTCTCGTCCAATCAGCGGGCGAGCTCGTGACCAAGGACGACATCATGGTGCGCATTTGGCCGGGCGCCATCGTCGAGGACAACACAGTTCAGGTTCATATTTCCGCAATCCGGAAGGCGCTAGGCGCCGATCGCGGCATGCTGAAGACGGTGTCGGGTCGCGGTTATCGGCTGCTTGGAAATTGGGCGATCCGGCAAGAAAGCGCGCCCACGACGCCGGATGTGCTGGAACGGGCCCGGCCGGCCGCCCGGCCCTTTGAGACCAATGTCCCAGTGGCGGCGTCGGCACTTGTCGGTCGAGAGGCCGCCGTACAGCATCTGCGGGACCTTTTGTCCGCCTACCGTGTGGTGACGCTGACGGGGCCAGGCGGAATCGGGAAGACCGTGTTGGCGTCCGAGATAGCCCGCAGGCTCTTCCCGACGATCGAGAGTGACGTATTGTTCGTCGAGCTGGTTTCGCTGTCGGATCCCAGCCTGGTGCCATCCACGGTTGCCGGCGTGCTCGGCTTGCGATTGGGCGGTGACGAGATTTCCCCTGAATCTGTCGCTCGGGCGGTCGGCGACAAGAAGCTCCTACTCGTTCTCGATAATTGCGAGCACGTCATCGACGCCGGGGCGCGAATGGCGGAAACCGTCGTACGCCTTTGTCCGCATACGACGGTGCTTGCAACCAGCCGAGAGGTGCTGCGGATCGAGG
>DASPOR010000056.1 GCA_035625915.1 Alphaproteobacteria bacterium
CCATCACACTGCCGCGCGCGGGATCGCCCTTATGAACGATCATGACCGCAATGCCATTCGCGCTGCTGCGACGCACGCACGCCTGAATCCAAATTTCGGTCCTAAGCCGTGCTTCACTCATTGTGGCGCCCGAGTCAATCAAGTTCGCTTGATGTCGGCCGCGGTACTCACTATTGATGGTTACCGAGACGACAGGAATATAGTGGCGCTTGGAGAGTCCGGCTATGACCAAACTCACGATATGGGGACGCAAGACGTCTTCGAATGTTCAGAAGGTTCTATGGTGCTGCGACGAGCTTGGCATTCCATTCGATCGCATCGATATCGGCGGTCCCTTCGGCGGCAACGACGGCCCAAAATATAGGGCACTCAATCCGAACGGGCTCATCCCGACGGTCGAGGACGGCGACTTCGTCCTGTGGGAATCCAATACGATCATCCGTTACCTCTCCCGCAAATACGGCAAATATTCGCTCTATTCTCAGGATCCGAAAGAAGCCGCGCTGATTGAGCGTTGGATGGATTGGCACAATGGGCATGTTGGGCCAGCAATGACGCCAATTTTCTTCGGTTACATCCGCACACCACCGGAAAAGCGCGACATGGCAGAGATCGAAGCCGCGCGAAAACGCGCCTCCGCACAGTGGGAGATAGTCGACGGCCATCTCGCCAAAAACAAATATATGAGTGGCGACGGCTTTTCACTCGGGGATATTCCACTTGGAATTCAAGCGTATCGTTGGTTTGTCCTGCCGATCGAGCGTCCCGCATTGCGGCACCTTTCGGCATGGTATGCGCGACTCACGGAACGAAAGCCGTTCAAGACGCACGTGATGAATCCGCTCGCTTAGGACTCTACTCGGGCGGCATGCAATTGAGCGCGTTTGCATATACCGTGCGTTTGAGTTGATGGTCGCGTATCGTCAATCTTGGCCCTTGGACGCGAAATGCACGACGGCAAGCATTCCTGATATTACGGCAATTAGGGTTGCCAAACTCGCCGCCTTGTCGCGTAATGACCGACCGCGCTTGGGGCGGAACCGAGGAAGAGGAACGTGACGCCACAACGTGATTGGGAGTTGCCGGCCGAGGTTCGGCCGAAAGCCGGGCACACGAAATTCGATTTGGACCGGGCGCTCGGCTCGATCGTCCATTTGCGCACCGAGGTGCCGGAGGACGCGTTTACGGCATCGATTCTCGGCACGGAGCGAGACGGCAATGGTGTCGTCATTCGCGACGATGGACTGGTGCTCACGATCGGCTATTTGATTGCCGAGGCCGAGACGATCTGGCTTACCACAAGCGTCGGCACTGCGGTGCCGGGGCACGTGCTGGCTTACGACCACGTGACGGGCTTTGGCCTCGTGCAACCGCTCGGCCGCCTTGGCGTGCCGGCGCTGCAGCGCGGCAGCGCGCGGACCGCTCGCGTGGGTGACGAGGTGATCACTGCCGGCCACGGCGGGAACCGGCGCGCACTTTCCTCGCAAATTGTCGCGAAGCGCGAATTTGCGGGGTATTGGGAATATCTTCTCGACGAGGCAATTTTTACGGCACCCGCTCATCCCCATTGGGGCGGGGCAGCGCTTATCGACCGCGACGGACGGCTCCTCGGTATTGGCTCGCTCCTTGTGCAAGGAGTCGCCGAATCCGGTCAGCAAGTAGACTGCAACATGATCGTGCCGATCGACTATTTCGAGACCGTGTTCAACGACCTTCTGCGACTCGGCAAGGTCGACCGCTCGCCGAGACCGTGGCTCGGCATGTACACAACCGAGAGCGACGAGGGACCGACAGTGGTCAGTCTTGCGCGCGGCGGGCCCGCCTATCGCGCCGAACTTCGGCCTGGTGATCATGTCCTTGCGGTCGCCGATCAGCGAGTCAGCGGACTTGCCGATCTGTATCGCAAAATCTGGGCGCTTGGCCCGGCGGGTACGGCAATTCCGCTCACGCTCTCGCGCGAGGGCGACACTTTCAAAGTCAAAGTGGGCTCCGCCGACCGCGACGAGTTTCTGAAGAAGCCGCGCCTTCAATAGGACGCTCGAACATCTGGCCACTTCATTCGATGTCGGGAATGCGCGGATCTAGCTGCTGAAGCGCTTTACCGCCAGAACGGCATTGTGCCCGCCGAAGGCGAAGGAGTTGGAAATTGCCGCTCCGACTTTTGCGGCACGCGCGTCGTTCGGCACATAATCGAGATCGCATTGAGGGTCCGCCTCGGTGAAATTCGCAGTCGGCGGAACGAAATCCCCCCGCAAGCCAACGATTGTCGCCGCAAGTTCGATTGCGCCCGCCCCGCCCAGGGCATGGCCATGCATCGATTTTGTCGAGGACACCATGAGTTTCTTTGCGTGGGCGCCGAACGTCATGTGGATTGCCTTGGTCTCCGTCACGTCGTTGGCGGTGGTGCCTGTTCCATGGGCATTGACGTAGTTGACTTCCTCGGGATTGAGCCCGGCGTCGGCGAGGCACGCGCGCATCGCGCCCGCAGCACCTTCCGCCGATGGAAGCACGATATCGCCTGCATCCGAGGTCGAACCGAAGCCAGAGATTTCCGCATAGATCTTGGCCCCGCGCGCCTTGGCGCTGTCGAGGCGCTCGATCACCATGATCGCCGCACCTTCACCGAGTACCATACCTTTGCGGTCCTTGGAAAAGGGGCGGCATGTGTCAGGGGCCATGACTCTCAGGGCCTCCCAGCCCTTGAGCGTGCCGATGGTGACAGTCGCCTCGGTGCCTCCGGTCACGGCCATATCGACAGCACCGCTGCGGACCATGTGGAACGCTACACCGATCGCATGATTCGACGAGGAACAGGCGCTTGCAACGCTGAACGATGGACCGGTTATGCCATGTTCCATGGTGATGTGGCTCGTCGGCGCGTTGATCATAAGCTTCGGGATCGTGAAGGGATGCAGCCGCTTTTGGCCCTGCGCGTAAATTTTGAAGTAATTCTCGTCGAGGGTCGTTTGCCCCGCTGCACCCGAACCTATGATCGCAGCGGTACGATGGCCGGGTCCGCTCCGAAAATTGACGCCGCTGTCGGCAATCGCTTCGCGCGCCGCCATCAAGCCGAATTGGGCAAATCGATCGAGCAGCGCGAGCTTGGCTTCGGTAAAGTGACGCGCCGGCTCGAAATCCCGGATTTCAGCGCCCACCTTCACAATAAGTGCATCGGTTGAAACGACTGTCAGCGGCGCGATGCAGCTTCGGCCTGCTCGCAATGCCGCTTCGAATTCCGCCGTTGTCTTGCCCAGCGCCGAGAAAACGCCGAGGCCCGTCACCACGACTCTGTTCATGAGGGCGCGTCTAGGTACTGGTAGGAGTGCATCAAGAATTGCCGCCGCGGTCGATCACGCCGATTTGGCCGCAGCTTGTTCATTGACCAAGTTCTGAACCGCATCCACAACGTCGCCGATCGTATTGAATGACACGCCCGCCGCAACGCCGCTCGGGTCGTTAGCATTGTACGGCACGGTAATGTCGAACTTTTCTTCGATCGCGAAAATGATTTCGACGACGTCCAACGACTGGATGTCCAGTTCGGCCATCTTGGCGTCGCGATTGAGTTTGCCTCGATCGAGATTTGCCTGTTTCGCTATAATATCCAGCACGTCTTTCTCTACGTTCGCCATGTACGCATCCCCTAACTATTCGACGCCTCGTCCTTTTTGGCTGTCCTCGTCACCCACCCTTCTTGAGGTGATTGAGTTGCTCCTTCAGCTTGTCGACGTCGTGCACAAGCCGGCCAAGCCGCCTCACGTTGTAGAGCATTTCGAATGTCTCCTTCTTCGGCAGCGGCGGATAACCCATGAGAATTGATTTCGGCGGCACATTGTGGCCGATCAACGTCCCCCCGGCGATGACCGAATCGCTTCCTATGACGACGTGATCCGCCACGCCTGCCTGCCCGCCAAGCACTACCCGATCCTCGATCACCGAACTGCCCGCGATGCCGACCTGACCGCATAGCATACAATTCTCGCCGATGACACAGTTATGTCCGACCAAGACCAAGTCGTCGATCTTCGTATTGCGGCCCACCCGCGTGGCGCTGACCGTTCCGCGGTCGATGGCGGAGCAAGCGCCGACTTCTACGTCATCGCCCAGCATTACAGTGCCGATCGAATTGACCCGCACGATCTCACGGTTTGTCCCCTCGACGTTCCCTGTCGCCTTGGCGGACTCGACACTGCCAGGCTCCGGCGTGACGAAACTGAATCCGTCGGCCCCGATGCTCGCGTTATGGTGGATGATGACGCGGTTTCCGACAGCAACCCGCTCGCCGATGCGTACACCGGCGTGAAAAAGGCAGGAATGCCCGATAATCGCCTCAGCGCCCACAGTGACGTTCGCCATGAGTATCGTGCGGTCGCCGATCTTTGCATTGGCGCCTACGTAGCAGAATGGCCCGATCGACACGTCTTCGCCGAGCGTGGCGCCGGCGGCGACGACCGCCATTTTGTCCACCCCGCGAGCGAAATGGGGGGGCCGGTTGAAGATATCAAGCAAGCGAGACATGGCGTAGCGCGAGCGCCCGACGACAATGCATCCGTCGAGGCGGCCCGCTGGAACCTTTTGCTGATCGCGCACCACGGCGGCCCGGACGGGCGAGCCATCGAGAAGTGCGACTAGCGCTGGGTCCATGGCGAGCGCAAGGTCACGCGGTCCCTCCGCATCGGCGGGATGGACTGGTCGGTCGATCTCGATTGTGCCGTCGCCGAGGAGGCGCGCGTTGAGGGCGGTTGCAATCTCGCTCAACTTCATGGATGGGAGAAGCCCTTGATTTCGCCTCTTTGATTCATCGTCTGCAATCCTGGCGGCCGGGGCGCGGCATTAGCCCAAAAACGGCGCATGCATAGCATGGCCGCTCAGGAAAGGCGAGGCGGGCGGCACTCGGCAAGGGCCGTTTTGGATAATCCCCACCCTTGCGTTGGATTGACGCCGCTGCGAATGCCTTATCCGGCATCGTCACCCATGTGGCAGGACTCAACGCATTGAAATTACATTATATTCCGTCGGTCGGTTATTGCATGCCAAAATGCCCGGCTATGGTGGCACTCGCTGTGTCGCCCGCCTCACCGGCCGCGACAAGCGTGACGCGCCGGCCGCATGCCTTGAGGGCTTTGGTCGCACCCCCTTCGGCAACGATGCTGGCCGCGCGCCCGGCATCCTCGACGATAAAGCCCGAAAGCCACGTGACACCGTATGCATGAAGTCGCCCCGTTAACGGAGTGCCCGGGCCAACGAGGGCGACGCGGGCGTCGCGCCGAAGGTCCAAAAGATGAGGAAGCGTAAGGTTTCCGAGCGCCGAGGATGTGATTGCGATCGCATCGGCCTCCGGAAGGACCCAATCGGCAGCGTGAGCGGGAAGATCGCCCGGTCCGGGCACTCGCTCCAGCACGATTGCGGCCGGAATACGCGTGGAAAGTTCCGGGAACCGTCCGATGACGAACTTGCGTCCTGTCGTCTCGGCGAAGAGATCCAGACCGTTCGCGCTGGCGCCGACGAGATCGCGCCTATTGTAGTGAGCGTTGATAGCGGCGATGCCGATCCCTGCCTCGAACGGGTTCCAGGATGTCGCCAATTGTGCAAGCATGCGCAGACTTTGGCCTGCAAAGCGCCCGGGGTCCGCTAGCGGGCGGCAACCGGGTGCATCGCGTGCCGGGCTGTGGGCGAGGCCGCATCCGAGTGGCCCCTCGACGAGTGTCCAATTTATGCCAACGAGGACCCGTCGCGCCGGCTCGTCCGCAACACCTCGGGCAAGCTCCTCATAAAGTCGATATGGGCCCCACCAGCGCCACAGCGAGGCCATGTCGGGACGAACCATAACCGATTGGAGCCCCGCAAAACCATCCCAACCACCGAGAAACTCACCGCGCAGTGCAACGAGCAGGGGGACATTCGAGCCAAGAGCGGCGCGGAGCCCGCACATGAATCCCCCGCTGCCACTTTCGAGGGGGCCAAACTTGTCGACGACAATGAAATCCGCACCCTCCGCCACCGCCTGTCGAATGCGCGCGTCGCCTTCGGCCAATACCGCCGGATCGAGCACCCAACGCCCGATCGTAATGCCCTTCGTGTCGGGTCGCGACAAGGGCAATCGCGAGTCGTTTGCAATGTCAATAAGGTCAAGCCCGGACTTCTGCCCCGCATTGTTATAAAGCGTGTCGACGACGACCCCTCTCGTCCGCCAACCACGAGCGCGAAGCTCGCGTGCAAAGGCGAAGAGCACTTGGCTCTTGGGGCTGCCGGGGGCGTAGAGCACCACCCCGGGAACAGGCATAGGCACCCGTGCGCGCCATTGCGACGGCAGCGTCTCGGTCGCCATCCTTCAGCACCCCATCATCGGTCATCACCAATCGCCTCGAGCGAGACGCGTTCGCTGTTGATGAGTCGCTTTCCGGCATTCTCAAAATTTACCGTCACCCGGTTGCCAATCGCAGATTGCACCTGCCCGACACCCCATTCGGGCTCGAGCGGGTTTCGAACGAGCATGCCCGGCGTGAAACGCTCGTGCATTCGTTGTTCCTTTCGATATTCCTTCACCACATTCCGTACGATGCCGTATCGTTAGTCTACAGGACCGGCCGTGGCCTCATAAAGGGTTCGCGAGGCCGGCGTCACACGGCTCGAAAGTCGCACTTCGGGGAGAGCGGCAATGAGCGTAATGGTCGATTTGAGGATCATGGAACTCCTCTGCTCGCGTCTTTGTCACG
>DASPOR010000057.1 GCA_035625915.1 Alphaproteobacteria bacterium
AACCACATAGAGGCCGCGAACGCCACTAACGGAGCCTACGACATGCTCGCCGTCAGCCGTCATGGTCGGAAGCCCACCGCGATGTTTTCGAATCTTGACATCACGAAATATCGGAAATTGATCTCGCACGCTGTCCGCCAAGCGCCGAAGCACGGCTATGTCGAGCGGCAAATCCTTGATTTGGAAGCCGGGTGGAAGACTTGCCATGTCGTATTGCTGGGGGTTCTGTTCATAGCCGCCGAGCATCAGGCCGCCCTCGTCCGGCCGGACATAGACGTTGGCATCGATGATGCGCGTGATCGGCTGGTCCGACCGGACACCGTCGATCGGCTCGGTGATAAAAAGCTGGTGACGCGTCGCTACCATCGGTATGCGAGCACCGGCCATCGCAGCCACCTGACGATTCCAGGCGCCCGCAGCGTCGATGACGACCGTCGTCGCGATCTCGCCCTTGTCGGTAATTACTCCTCGTACCTCGTCATTTTTGACGACGAAACCGGTCACCAACGTATTCGGCAGCGTTGCCGCACCGAGCCTAGCGGCGCCGCGGGCATAACCGAGCGGGATTTGGGAAGGCTCGAGATAGATATCGGTCGGCGAATAGGTGACGGCGCGAATGCCCATCGTTTCGAGAAAGGGCATGAGTCGCTTGGCTTCATTAGGGGAGACCAATTCGACGCCGAGCCCGAAGGGGCGGGCACGCTCGACCTCAACTCGAAGCTGGTCCTCATGTTCGGGCAAGCGAGCGATTGTGAGACTGCCAGGTTGATAATAGACAAGCGGCTCGCCCGTCTCCTGCTCGAACATCACGATTTTTTTGACCGAACGCATTGCGAGGCGGGTCATCGTTTTGGACCGCCGAACCTGCTTGGTAAGTCCCGCCGCGCGCGGGGAGGTTTGAGAGCCGAATTCATGTTTGTCGATGAGTGCGACGTTCTTTACACCCGCCTTCACGAGGTGGAATGTCACGCTCGATCCCAAGGACCCTGAGCCGATCACAACGACGTCTGCTTCAGCAATCACCGCGACTGCTCCTTACGCGGCGCCGGCGGCATGCCCCTTGCCGAGAACCCGTTCCAGTCGGCGCACGGCCCGCGACAAAGGAAAGGCCATGACGAAGTATATGGTTCCAGCGATGAGGTAAAGCTGCATCGGCATGTAATACTCACTGCTAAGGTCGCGCGCTCGCAACATCAGCTCGGGTGCCGAAATGAGCGAGGCGACGGATGTGTCCTTCAACAAGGAAATGGCGTAATTCGCCATTGGCGGCAATATAACTCGGACGGCCTGCGGAAGAACGATGTGGCGCATGGTTTGACCATGGGTCATGCCGATCGATTGCGCCGCTTCCCTTTGGCCGCGGTGGATCGCCTCGATTCCGGCTCGGTAGACCTCGGCCATATAGGCAGCATAGTTGAGACCGAGTCCCAGCACCGCGGTCTCGAAAGCGGGGATGGCAATACCAACGGAAGCGAGGCCAAAATAGATCAAAAAAAGCTGCGTAAGTGCCGGTGTTCCGCGGACGATTTCGACATAAAAGCGCGCTGGCGCCGACAAGAACCGGCGCGGCGAGTGACCAGCGAGCGCGATTAGGAGCCCGACGGTAGCGCCGAGGACGTAGGCGAGTGCCGTCATTTCCAAGGTTCCAAGTGCGGCCACGAGGAGCTGCGGCATCCATTCATGCGTCGCGACCTCTAGCTGCGCCGGGCTCATCGCAAGTGTCCTTGACCCATACGTCGCTCGAGACGCCTGACGAGACGCGAGAGCGGCAAGCTCATCATGAGGTAAATGGCAGCGACCATCAGATAGATTTGCGTGCTAAGGTATGTCTGATCGACAAGCATGTGCGCCCGATATGTAAGTTCCGGAGCCGCTACCGCTGAGGCAATCGACGTATCCTTGAGCAGGCCGATTGCAAAATTGGCAACCGGTGGCAAAACGACACGGATCGCTTGTGGGAGCACGATGTGCCACACGGTCATAGGTCGAGTCATGCCGATCGAGTATGCTGCCTCGGTCTGGCCACGATGAATCGCCTCGATGCCGGCCCGGAACACTTCGGTGAGATAGGCGCCACCGTTGATGCCGAATCCAATGACTGCGGCCGGGATCGGGGCCAGCTTGATGCCAATTGTGGCGAGGCCGAAGTAGATGATGAAAAGCTGGGTCAGAACTGGGACCGCACGGAAAATCTCGACATATAGCGTTGCAGCACTGCGCAGGAGCGGCGAACGCGCCGTCCTGAAGACCGCGAAAACGAGTCCCAAGACGACGGCGACCGCAAATCCACCGGCGGTCACGATGACGGTCATGCCAGCACCTGTCACGAGAACATCGAAAAGATAGGGAAACTGCTCGAAAGTCCTCGCCCAAGCGCTGCCCATTATTGATAAGCCTGTTTTTCGAGCACGGCGCGCAGGAACGCCTGCGTTCGTCGATGCGAAGGCGAGCGAAACAGTTCATGAGGGGGCGCTTCCTCGACAATCTGTCCGTCGTCCA
>DASPOR010000058.1 GCA_035625915.1 Alphaproteobacteria bacterium
CCAGAGAGCCGCCTTCGCCACCGGTGTTCTTCCCAATATCTACGAATTTCACCTCTACACTGGGAATTCCACTCTCCTCTTCCGATCTCAAGCCGACCCGTTTCGGGCGCCCATCCCAGGTTGAGCCCGGGGCTTTCACACCCAACGCGATCGACCGCCTACGCGCCCTTTACGCCCAGTAATTCCGAACAACGCTAGCCCCCTTCGTATTACCGCGGCTGCTGGCACGAAGTTAGCCGGGGCTTCTTCTCACGCTACCGTCATCATCCTCGCGTGCGAAAGAGCTTTACAACCCTAAGGCCTTCATCACTCACGCGGCATGGCTGGATCAGGCTTGCGCCCATTGTCCAATATTCCCTACTGCTGCCTCCCGTAGGAGTCTGGGCCGTGTCTCAGTCCCAGTGTGGCTGATCATCCTCTCAGACCAGCTACCGATCACCGCCTTGGTGGGCTCTTACCCCGCCAACTAGCTAATCGGACGCGGGCCCCTCCCAGGGCGCATCGCTGCTTTGCCCCTCAGGGATCGTGCGGTATTAGCCACCGTTTCCAGTGGTTATCCCCCACCCCGGGATAGGTTCCCACGCGTTACTCACCCGTGCGCCACTCTCCACCCCCCGAAGGGGGCTTCCCGTGCGACTTGCATGTATTAGGCCTGCCGCCAGCGTTCGTTCTGAGCCAGGATCAAACTCTCAGGTTGACTGCGCGACGATCCCCAAGGCCTCGGCCCCAATCCAGAAACAAGCCCAGATCAAAACCAAACCCCCGAAAACCGCTCGAGCCAACAGAGCCGTCCTGCACAAGCGTATCTCTTCACGCGAAACCCAATCCAAAAATCAGGCCCCGCGCCTCAAGACACGCAGGCAAAACAGCCAAACGCTCCCGCATCCGCCGCCGCCTGCGCATCCCTTCCTCTCTCAACAATGTCAATCAGCCGACAACAAACCGCTCCG
The DNA here is from genome assembly GCA_035625915.1 of Alphaproteobacteria bacterium. Taxonomy (NCBI): domain Bacteria; kingdom Pseudomonadati; phylum Pseudomonadota; class Alphaproteobacteria; species Alphaproteobacteria bacterium. The sequence goes on from DASPOR010000058.1 coordinate 951, forward strand.
GCAACGGGTTTTTCGCCCGCCCGGCAGCGGAGTGGGCGGCGGTTATACGCCGCACCCCCCAGCCTGTCAAACGCTTTTCCGCGAAAATCGCGTCCCTTCGACCGCATTAACGAATCTTCGATCACACCCTCATGGACACATCGCAATTCATTGATTCGATGCACAAGCGCACCTCTGTCGGTCGAGGTTCGACCGAGAAACGTTAATTGACAGGCGCGCGTGGCATAGGCATCTTTCTCGCGTAAACATCGAATCACCCGGGACCTACCCGCGGTTCAAACGAGGCGTGAGACCGAGGGGGCGTTAATGGTCGCGACGCGGCCAGGCCGTTGAAGTGGAATAGGCGCGATTGCGCCATGCTGGTGGTGGCGGTAGCCGTCGGATTTGTCGGGTCGATCGGGCTCGGCCAAATGGCGGCACGGCATGTCATGCGGATGGACCCGCCCGGCGGCATCGACGAGGCCATTGCCCGCGCGCAAGAGAACAAGAGCGCTCGCTGGTGGAGAGCCGAGCGCATGCCGATCCTCCTGCCAAACCCAGGCGTTCGAAACCGCGCCGCTTCTGCACCCATTCGGCCTGCGGTCGTCGAACGAACCGTTCTTGCCGGCAAGGGCGACACACTGATCGATCTTCTCGTGCGTGGTGGCGCATCGAACCCCGACGCACGTGACGCGGCCGACGCAATCCGAATCGTCTTCGATCCGCGAAGCATCCGGCCCGGCGTCCCCCTGACGCTCACCTTCGGTCGACCGGAGTCTGCCGACCCGCACGATTCGAGCCAAAGCCGCCTCTTGAAGGTGAGCCTGCCGACCGCTGTCGATCAGAGCGTCAAGATCGAACGCGGCAGCGACGATGCATTCAATGCACGCAAGGAGGCGCACCCCCTCAGCCGCGAGGTCGTGCGGAATAGTGCTGTGATCCGCACGAGCCTCTATGAGGACGGGGTTGCCGCAGGCCTGCCGCCATCTTTGCTTGCCGAGCTGATTAGCGCCTTCAGCTACGACGTGGATTTTCAACGTGACATCCAGGTGGGCGATCGTCTCGAGATCGCTTACGAGTGCTACAGCGACGCCTCCGGCCGCCCCGTGAAGACGGGCAATGTCGTCTATGGCTCGCTCACGCTCTCAGGCCGCATGCTCAAAATATACCGCTATCAGCCGCCGGGCGGATTCGCCGATTACTTCAATGAAAAGGGCGAGAGCGTTCGCAAGGCCCTCTTGCGCACGCCGATCAATGGCGCACGACTCACCTCCGGATACGGAATGCGCAAACATCCCCTTCTCGGCTTCAGCCGGATGCATAAGGGGGTCGATTTCGGCGCTCCGACCGGGACGCCGATCATGGCGGCCGGGGACGGTGTCGTCGAAATTTCGACGTTCAACTACAGCTACGGCAACTACGTGCGCCTACACCATTCGGGCCCCTATGGGACCGCCTATGCACATATGAGCCATATCGCGAGCGGGATCGTAAAAGGGGTGCATGTGCACCAAGGCCAAGTCATCGGCTATGTCGGCGCCACCGGCCTCGCGACAGGACCGCATCTTCACTACGAGGTTCTCGTCAACGGCGTCCAGGTCAATCCCGCCTCGATCAAGGCGCCGACAGGCGTCATCCTTTCCGGTGCTATGCTCAAATCCTTCGAGGATGAGCGCACATCGACCGATGCGGCGCTCGCCTCGCTACCCACCGCGGCGAGCATGACCCGGAGTACGTTTTAGCACATGGTTCAACCGGGCAGCGTCACGCGGCTTTCTCGGTGACCTCAACGCCGTTGATTGAGAGCACACCACCCTTCGCACTCACGCGCACCGTTTCGCCGTCGCGAACCTTGCCTTCGAGGATCAGGGTCGCAAGCGGGTTTTGCAAACTGCGCTGAATGACGCGCTTCAGCGGCCTGGCGCCGTAGACGGGATCGTAACCGGCATTCGCGAGCCATGCGCGCGCGGCCTCGTCCAGCTTGAGCGAAATCTTTCGCTCGGCAAGGAGCTTCTCGACACGCTTGAGCTGGATGTCGACGATTGCGCCCATCTGCTCGCGCGTCAGTCGCCGGAAAATCAGGATCTCGTCGAGGCGGTTGAGGAACTCCGGCCGAAAATGGGCCCGCACGATTTCCATAATTCGCCTGCGTACCGCTTCGGCCGCCTGCTCTTCCGTTTGCTGAGCGAGAATCTCGCTGCCGAGATTCGACGTCATCACAATGAGCGTGTTGCGGAAATCGACGGTGCGTCCCTGCCCGTCGGTGAGCCGGCCGTCGTCCAGCACCTGGAGCAGGACGTTGAACACGTCGGGATGCGCCTTCTCGACCTCGTCGAACAGGACGACCTGATAGGGACGGCGGCGTACCGCTTCGGTCAGCGACCCTCCCTCCTCATAACCGACATAGCCGGGTGGTGCACCGATCAAGCGCGCGACCGAATGCTTCTCCATGAACTCCGACATGTCGATTCGCACCATTGCCGATTCGTCGTCGAAGAGAAACTCCGCGAGCGCTTTGGTAAGCTCGGTCTTGCCGACGCCGGTTGGGCCCAGAAAAAGAAATGATCCGAGGGGCCGATTCGGATCCTGAAGTCCCGCGCGCGCGCGCCGCACCGCGTTCGCGACGGCGATCACGGCTTCGTCTTGCCCGACCACGCGGCGCCCCAGGTTCGCTTCCATCTGGAGGAGCTTCTCGCGCTCGCCTTCCAGCATCTTGTCGACGGGGATGCCCGTCCAGCGCGAGACGACCGCAGCGATATCCTCGGCCGTGACTTCCTCCTTGAGCATTGCCTGCTCGGTGACGCCTTCTGCCGCCTTGAGCTTTTTCTCAAGGTCTGGAACGACGCCGTAAAGCAGCTCTCCCGCGCGCGCCCAATTTCCTTGGCGCTGCGCGCTCTCGAGCTCGTTTTTCGCTTGGTCGAGTTTCCCTTTGAGCACCTGTGCGCTTGCAAGCTTCTCCTTCTCTGCTTTCCAACGCGAAGAAAGTTCGGCCGCTTGAGACTCGAGCGATTTGAGCTCGTCATCGAGCTTCTTGAGACGTCCCTTCGACGCAGCGTCGGATTCCTTCTTGAGCGCTTCGCGTTCGATCTTCAGCTGAATGATGCGCCGATCGAGTTCATCGATCTCTTCGGGCTTCGAATCGACCTCCATGCGCAGTCGGCTCGCCGCCTCATCGATCAGGTCGATCGCCTTGTCGGGCAGGAAACGGTCGGCGATATAGCGGTGCGAGAGCGTCGCCGCGGCAACGATCGCGCTGTCGGTGATGCGCACACCGTGGTGAAGTTCGTATTTTTCCTTGAGGCCGCGCAGGATCGAAATCGTATCCTCGACGCTTGGCTCGGAAACGAACACGGGCTGGAAGCGGCGCGCCAGGGCTGCGTCCTTCTCGATGTGCTTACGGTACTCGTCGAGGGTCGTGGCCCCGACGCAGTGAAGCTCACCGCGCGCGAGGGCTGGCTTGAGCATGTTCGAGGCGTCCATCGCCCCTTCCGCCTTTCCCGCACCGACGAGCGTGTGCAGTTCGTCAATGAACAAAATGATCTCGCCTCCGGCAGCGCCGATCTCTGCCAGCACGGCCTTGAGGCGCTCTTCGAATTCGCCGCGGAACTTGGCCCCGGCCACGAGTGCGCCGAGATCGAGCGCCATTAGACGCTTGTTCTTGAGGCCTTCGGGCACGTCGCCATTGACGATCCGCTGCGCAAGTCCTTCGACAATAGCCGTCTTGCCGACACCGGGCTCGCCGATGAGGACGGGATTATTTTTGGTGCGCCTTGCCAGCACCTGGATGGTGCGACGGATTTCCTCGTCGCGGCCGATGACCGGATCGAGCTTGCCTTCGCGGGCGGCCTGTGTGAGGTCGCGCGCGTATTTCTTGAGCGCGCCGTAGCCTTCCTCGGCGGAGGCGGTGTCGGCACGGCGGCCCTTGCGCACCTCCTCGATCGCGTGGTTAAGCGACTGTGGCGTCACGCCAGCGTCCTTGAGAGCCTTCGCGGAAGGTGTGCCGGTGGCGAGTGCGAGTGCGAGCAGCAACCGCTCGGCGGTCACGAAGCTGTCGCCCGCCTTCTCGGCCATCGTTTCCGCTTGCTCGAACACGCGAGCGAGTTCGGGCGTGAGATAGACCTGGCCGGCACCGCTGCCTTCGACGCGCGGTATCTTCGCAAGCTCGCTCTCGGTCGCCGCGAGCGCTGTCGCGGGGTCGCCGCCCGAGGCGCGAATGAGATTGGCGGCCAACCCCTCTTTATCGTCGAGCAGAACCTTCAGCAGATGCTCCGGTCCGAGCCGCTGATGACCGCTGCGAAGCGCCAAGGTCTGGGCCGATTGAATGAACCCCTTGGAACGCTCGGTATATTTTTCCATGTCCATTGGACTGCATCCTTTCTTATGCCCCCTCTGCGAGGCGGGCCGGAACGGTGCAACGTCTCGCCTGAGCGGCGGACGCACGTGTCGGGCCCCGAATATGGGCGCCCGCATCGGGCATATGGTCCCGCTCGCTGAACGACACAAGGTGCCGAGCCGTCAATTCACCCCAATTTTGTCATCCCATTGCCTCCGACGCATGGCAACCTATATTGCAATGCACAATGATTTTACTTGCATTCTACCTCGATCCCCAGCGAGGATACCGCAATGCAATATAAAGTCGCTGACGTCCCCGCGCAGCTTCGATGGACCCGGCGCAACCGCCTCAAGACGTTTCTTGACGACCTTGGCCGACGGCTCGCACGTCTTGGCAATCGCGAGCGCGGGATAGACGCCGATCGAAGCAAAACCGCATCCATTCCGACGCAACGCCGCGCGCAGCACGACGTCGGTGTGCGGCTTTTGCTCGCACTCCAGGGTGGGGGCGCACATGGTGCGTTCACCTGGGGCGTTCTCGACCGCCTGCTCGAGGAAGATTTGCGGATTGAAGCGATCAGCGGCACGAGTGCCGGGGCACTCAACGCGGTAGCGCTTGCCGCCGGCTACGCGGAAAGCGGACCTCAAGGTGCGCGAGCCAAACTCGAGGCCCTTTGGCAGGCGATCGTTCGTGCCGGGCGATTCAATCCGCTCCAGCCGACAGCGCTCGAGCGCTTCGCACTCGGCTGGAACGCCGACAGCGCGTTCTCGCAAGTGCTTCTCGATCTATGGGCGCGCATCGTATCGCCGTACCAGGCCAATCCGCTTGGCGTGGACCCCTTGCGCGAGATCGTCGTCGAGCTCATCGATTTCGAGTCGCTCAGAAAACCCGATGCAATTCGCCTCTTCATCGCGGCGACTCGCGTTGAGAGTGGCGCAAGCCGCATCTTCACGAACGACGAGATTTCCACCGATGTCGTCGTCGCATCGGCCTGCCTGCCAACGGTGCATCAGGCGATTCGGCTCGACGACGGGCATTATTGGGACGGTGGGTTCAGCGCAAATCCCCCATTGCTACCGCTCATCGAGTACAGCGATGCGGCCGACCTCGCCCTCGTCCGCCTCAATCCCTCGTATGAGCAGGGTGTTCCCGTCACGGCGAGCGAAATCCAAGCGCGCATCAATCGGATCGTGTTCGAAGCCCCCTTGAAGCGCGAGCTTGACGTTCTCGCGCGCCTGCGACGCGGCTTCGCCGAGTCGGGCGTCACCGAAACCCCACTCGCCCGCCGCCTCGCCGCCCTCCGCCTGCACGAGATCGCCGCCGATGACGTCATGCGCAAGCTTGGGACATCGAGCAAGCTTCATCCGGATATGCTGCTTGTTCGCTATCTCAAGGGCGTGGGGCGCGAGTCGGCGGGGCGCTATATCGCGGCACTCGGCCAATCGGCGCTCCCACGGCGGCCCGCCAACGATAATCGGCTCAATGCGGCGATTTGAGTTGAATTGAGCGGAAAGGGCTAATATTGCCCGAGATGCAACCGAACCTCGTCGACATTTACCGTTATCCCGTCAAGGGATTGAGCGCGGAAGCGCTTGAGCGCGTCACGCTCGAACCCGGCAAACGCTTGCCCGGGGACCGTCGCTTTGCGATCGCCCATGGCGGGGGGATGAATCTCGGTCCGAGTGCTGACTGGCAACAGAGGGATGCATTCCTGATGCTGGCGCGCTACGAGCGCCTCGCCCTCCTCGAATCGCACCTTGACGCGGCAAGCGCCGTGCTGACGCTCACCCGCAACGGTAAACAAGTGGTGCGCGGCGATCTCCGCACCGCACTCGGCCGCACGCTCGTCGAGCAATTTCTTGCCGCCTTCATGAATGCGGAGAGTCGTGGTGCGCCCAAGATCGTCGAGTCACGCGAGGGCGGCTTTACCGACGTGAGCCAGCCATGGATTTCGATCGTCAACCTCGCGAGCGTGCGCGACCTTGGATCGCGCATCTTGCGCGCCTCGGTCGATCCAATCCGATTCCGAGCCAATCTCTATCTCGACGGCCTGGCACCGTGGCGGGAATTGGACTGGGTCGGCCGCGAACTGACAGTAGGAGCCGTCCGCTTGCGCGTGTCCGAGCGCATTCAGCGTTGCGTCGCAACCAACGTAAACCCTCAGACGGCTAGTCGCGACCTCAACATTCCGCGCGCATTGACTACCGGGGTCGGACATTGCGACATGGGAATTTTCGCCGAGGCAATGAACGCTGGGGAAATCATTCGCGGCGACGAGGTATCTGTTCCCGACGACTGAGACCGAAGTATCCGGCGCATAAGACGTTATAGCGCGATAGCTAATACGGCTGCGGCTCCGTCCCGTCGGGCGTGCCATTGATGGGGGACGCTTGTCCCTGGCCGCCATCGCGCTGACCGTTGCCGTCGCCGTTGTTATGACGGATTTCCGGTTGCTGGCCGCCACCACCCTCGAAGGCGTCGAAGTCAAGCCGCGCTGGGGTGCCGCCATTGCTGTTGATGATGCGATAATAGTGCTCCGCGTGTTGAAAGTAGTTCTCCGCCGCGACACGATCGCCCGAGGAGTGGGCGTCGCGCGCCATGAGGAGGTACTTCTCATGGAGCTGATAGGCATTACCGCGCATCTTGCCGGTTGGGCCGCTGCTGTCGAGGGTCTGCAGACGCATTGGGGCGTTCGGCTTTCGCCCCTGACCCATATGACCCTGATTTTGTCCATGACCGTGACCGTTGCCCCGGCCACGCGACCGCTTTGCGTTGGGACCTTGTCTCATCGCACCTTCACTTGGCTTTTCAATATTGTCTTATATGCGCGAACTTCTTCTATGAGAGTCTCGCAGTTTTGCTCCACAGCCAGCCCGCGAAGCTCCATACGGAGCGCCGCCAAAAGGCTCGGTAGGGATGTGTTGTCTGATTTGCTAGGCGCGCGTTTCGAACCACGCCAGCGTTCCTCATAGCAGAAACAATACCCCTACGCTACCGCTTTTCAAGATGCCCCTTGCCCATCGAGGGAGCCGGGGGCACTCAGAGCGGCGTCATAATAAGACATCGTTCGATTCCCGCAAGGTCCCAACAACGTTTGACAGTGAAAATCCCTACGGCAGCAAAAATCTTTTCTACATCATTGGCTTGACCCGCACCGATTTCAAGAATTGCGAGGCTGTTCGCGCCGAGGCGGCGGGCGAGCGCGGGCGCCAGGACCCTATAGCAGGCAAGGCCGTCCGGTCCTCCCGCAAGTGCCATTCGCGGCTCGTAGCGCGCCACTTCGGGTTCCAGCCCCACGATCGAGCAGTCCGGAAGATAAGGTGGATTCGAGACGACAAGATCGAAACATCCGTCGACGCAGGCATCCCAGTCGCCGACCGCGATTAGCGCTCGCGAAGTAAGACCGAGCTCACAAGCGTTTTCGCGCGCAACGTGCGCCGCGCGCGCGCTTCGTTCGACACCGACGCCCTTTGATTCGGGCAATTCCGAAAGAAGGGCGAGCAGCAAGCAGCCCGTTCCCGTGCCGAGGTCGAGCAGCCGGTATGATGCATTGCGACCGGGCAAACAGGACAGTGCCGCCTCGACGAGGATTTCGGTCTCAGGCCGCGGCGTAAGCGTATCCGAGGTCACGATGAAGGGCAGGCTCCAGAATTCGCGCCGCCCGACAATCTGTGACAACGGCTCACGCGCAATTCGCCTCGAAAGCAGCGATTCGAACCGCTCGGACTCCTCGCGCGAAAGCGGCCGCTCCGGGTATCCCACGATCCTCTCAACAGTTAGACCGGTTGCATGCCGCAACAATAATCGCGCGTCGAGTTTCGATCCGGATACTCCCGCCGCATCGAGTCGACGGACCGCCCGCTCCATTGCGGACGCAATATCGTGCGTTCGGATCATGCAAGCTCCGAAAGTCGTGCCGCTTCATCTTCGGCGATGAGCGCATCGACAATCTTGTCGAGCGCTTCCCCCGAAAGGATCCGCTCGAGGTCGTAGACCGTCAAATTGATGCGGTGGTCGGTAACGCGGCCTTGGGGAAAGTTGTAGGTTCGAATGCGCTCCGAACGGTCGCCGGTGCCGACCTGGCTCTTGCGCTGGGCCGCACGCTCGGCCTCGCGCCTCGTGCGTTCCGCCTCATAAAGGCGGGCGCGCAGGATCTTGAGTGCCTTGGCTTTGTTCTTGTGCTGCGATTTTTCGTCCTGCTGCTGAACGACAATGCCGGTTGGCAGATGCGTGATGCGCACGGCGCTGTCGGTCGTGTTGACCGACTGGCCACCCGGCCCGCTCGAGCGGAAGACATCGATGCGCAGATCCTTTTCGTCGATTTGAACGTCGACCTCTTCGGCCTCGGGCAGCACCGCGACCGTCGCGGCCGAGGTGTGAATGCGACCGCTTGCCTCGGTCGCCGGCACGCGCTGGACACGGTGCACACCGGACTCGAATTTGAGACGCGCGAACACGCCGCGCCCGTTGATCTCGGCGATCACCTCTTTGTAGCCGCCAATACCCGTGTCACTCAGTTCCATGATTTCGACCTTCCAGCCATGGACGTCCGCATAACGCTGATACATCCGGAAGAGATCGGCCGCGAAGAGGGCCGCCTCTTCGCCACCCGTGCCGGCACGTATTTCGAGGATGGCGCTTCTGTCATCCGCGGCATCCCTCGGCAGGAGCAAACGCTGCACCTGGTGTTGAAGCTCGGGTAATTTCCCCTTGAGTGCGCGATGTTCGTCTTCCGCCAGCGATTTCATTTCGGGGTCTGCGTTGACATCCGCGATCATCGTTTCGAGATCGGCGAGCTCCTTCGTCGCCCTCCTGAGTTCCTCGATGCGCCCGACCACGGAATCAAGCTCCGAGTACTCCTTCGAAAGACGCACGAAGGTCTGCTGGTCGAGACCGCCGCGCGCGAGCGAGTCGGCGATGTCATGGTAGCGGGCGACGATGCCATCCAACTTCCGCTCGAAGCTCACTTCTTCATCTCCCTGTCGAATTCCTTGAGAAATTGCTCATCACCGGGCGAATTCTCACCGGCATCGAGGCGAAACAACCGCTGCAATAGCCGCTCCGCGAGCGCACGATCTCCACGCTCGTCAACGTCCGCGCCCAGTGCCCGCAAGACTTCGGATGGGTCGTGCAGCAGGCGATTGATCAGAAGGCGCGTCGCCTCTCCCGCATCGACCCGTCCCCCTTGCGCCAATACCTCTTCGCGCACGCGCTCGAAATGGCGGCGAAGCGCCACGAGCATGGGCACCGCCGCACGCTCGGCCCTGGCGCGCTCGAAGGCGGCAAGCTCATCGTCGACGATCCGCCACGCCGCGTCCGCGGCCGCTTCGCGATTGACCCGGCCAGCCAAGGCCAGGCGTTCGAGGTCGGCCAAATCGTAAAGATAGGCATCGTCGACCCGATTGACGGCACCTTCGACATCGCTCGGCACGCCAAGATCGATCAGATAGACAGGACGGCGGCGGCGGCGGCGCAGAACATGCTCCATCATCTCGCCGGTCACCAAGTACTTCCCGAGGCCTGCATTGGTGATCACCACGTCCACGTTCGTCAACGCCGAAGCAAAGGTCGCAAAATCCGTGAAGTGGCCGTCAAGGCGCCGCGCCAGAGCCTCGGCCCGCGCGAAATTGGGCGCTGTTACGATCAACCGTGTGAGTCCTGCGCGCTTGAATTCCTCGGCGAGGTATTGGCCCATTTCGCCGCTGCCAACGACGAGAGCAGTAAGATGTTCGAGTTCGCCATGGACCTCGCGGGCAAGCTCGATCGCGGTCGCCACAATAGAAACCGGACCCAAAGCGATCGCGGTTTCGCTTCGTACTCGTTTGGCAGCACCATACGCTGCCTGAAGGGCTGTTTCGAGTTCATTGCCGATCGTACCTGCATCGCGCGAGAGCCGATGGGCCGCTTTCAACTGGCCGAGCACCTGCGGCTCGCCGACCACGGCGCTGTCGAGCGACGCCGCAACACCGAACATGTGACGCAATGCCGATGCGCCCGAGAGACAATAAAGTTGACCTTCCAGGGTTGCAGGATCGAGCCTCGCCCGTGCGGCGAGTTCGGCGGCGACGACGCGGCGGGCCGCATCGCGATCCGATGCAACCCCCTCGATCTCGACCCGATCGCAGGTCGACAACACGAGCGCCTGTCCAATACCGCGCTGGCCGAGGCGGCGGAGGAATGAATGTGCCGCCCCATCCTCGACAAAGATCAAGTCCCGGAGGGTGGCGGTACTCGAGCGATGATTGGCGCCGACCACAACGAAATCGGCCGGCGCATGTGCGCCGCCGGCCATGGCTTCGCTATCGCTCCTCTGCGAGACGATCTGCGAGCGCTCCGAGCGGCAGTTCAGCCTGGGCACCGGTGTCGAGATTGCGAAGTGCAACGCTGCCGCGCTTCAGTTCATCCTCGCCGATCAAGACTGCCGCACGAGCATTGAGCTTGTTGGCGCGCTTCATGCGACGGGAGAGATTTCCGCGAAATCCGAGTTCGACGGAAATACCTCTGTGGCGCAAGTCACGCGCCAGGCGAAGCGCGACCTGCTCCGCGTCCTCGCCGATCGGGATGACTGCGACGGGTCGCTCTGGTGCCGGCGCTTCCTTCGCCAGCATGGCCAAGCGCTCGATCCCGCCGGCCCAGCCGACTCCCGCCGTGGCTGGACCACCCATCGCCTCGGCAAGTCCGTCGTAGCGCCCGCCCGCGAGCACGGCCCCCTGTGCGCCGAGTGTCGTCGTCGTGAACTCGAACACGGTATGGCAATAATAATCAAGGCCGCGCACGATCCGCGGGTTGAGCACGAACGATATGTCAAGTGCGCTGAGCCGGTCCTGCACGGTCTTGAAAAAATCGCGCGACGCCTCGTTCAGGTAATCGAAAAAGATCGGCGCATCGGCGACGATGCGCTTATCGCCATCGTCCTTCGAATCGAGAATGCGCAATGGGTTGCGCTCGAGACGAAGGCGGCTATCCTCGGACAGCCCTTCGTGAAAGCGCGATAGATAGGCGACAAGGGCACCGCGATAGGCCGCACGGCTTTCGAAGTCGCCGAGTGTGTTGAGCTCTAGCCTCGTCTTTTCAAGGATGCCAAGTTCCTCGAGGATGTGTGCGCCGATCGCGATCACTTCGACGTCGCCCTCGGGCTCGGGTGCGCCCAATAACTCGATGTCGATCTGGTGGAACTGGCGGTAACGACCTTTCTGCGGCCGCTCGTAGCGGAACATCGGCCCCGTGCAGAAGAACTTGAGCGGCAAATTCTGGGTAAGCCCGCCGGAGATGAGTGCGCGCATGATGCCCGCAGTCGCCTCCGGACGCAGCGTGATCTGTTCGCCGCCGCGGTCGGTGAAGGTGTACATCTCCTTGGTCACGATGTCGCTCGTGTCGCCGAGGGTGCGCTTGAACACCTCGGTGAATTCGAAAATCGGTACGGCGATTTCTTCGTAACCATAGAGGGCGGAGATTCGACGCGCCGCATCGACGACCTGGCGCTGGCGCCGGCTTTCGTCGGGCAACAAGTCCCTCGTGCCGCGAACCGGCTGCAGATCGGCCAATGAAATCTCCGTGGTTACTCGGCGGCGCTCCGCCGCTCAGCCTCTGTCCTCGCCTTTTCGGCCTCGATCTCGGCAGCCCGCTTTTCGACGAGCTCGACGAGATGATCGACGATCTCGTCATCGGAGCCGTGAAGTACGTGATGCTTCTCGCCGTTGATATAGACCTGATGCGAGGTCTTGCCCCCGCCGGTGAGGCCGATCATGGTCTCCCGCGCTTCGCCCGGCCCGTTCACCACGCAACCGATGACCGAGAGCGTCAGGGGTGTCGTGATGTGCGCTAGCCGTTTCTCGAGCTTGTCCACGGTCGGGATCACGTTGAAGTTTTGCCGCGCGCAGGATGGGCATGAGACAAGATTGACGCCGCGGGAGCGCAAGCCGAGGGATTTGAGAATGTCGAAGCCAACCTTCACCTCCTCGACCGGATCGGCGGAGAGGGAGACGCGGATCGTATCGCCGATTCCAGCCCACAGGAGAGAGCCGATGCCAATCGAGGATTTGATCGTGCCGGTGCGCAATGCGCCAGCTTCGGTGATGCCCAAGTGCAGCGGATAGTCGCATGCCTCGGCGAGGCCGTGGTAGGCAGCCACCGCGAGGAACACGTCGGACGCCTTCACGCTGATCTTGAATTCGCGAAAATCCTCGTCCTCCAACATCTTCGCATGATTGAGCGCACTTTCGATGAGCGCTTCGGGACATGGCTCGCCGTAGCGCTCGAGCAATTCTCGTTCGAGACTGCCGGCGTTCACGCCGATCCGCATGGAGCATCCGTGATCGCGTGCGGCTTTGACCACCTCCCGCACACGCGCCTGGCCGCCGATGTTGCCCGGATTGACCCGCAGACAAGCGGCCCCCGCCTCGGCCGCCTCAATCGCGCGTTTGTAGTGAAAATGAATGTCGGCCACGATCGGCACCTTCACCGCGCGGACGATCTCCTTGAGGGCTGCAGTGGACGCCTCGTCCGGGCACGATACGCGCACGATATCCGCACCCGCCGCCTCCGCCTGGCGGATTTGCTCGACCGTCGCCGCGGCGTCAGCCGTCAGCGTGTTCGTCATGGTCTGCACCGCTATCGGCGCATCTGCGCCGACGGGGACCTTGCCGACGTGGATCTGGCGGCTTTTGCGCCGATGGATATCGCGATAAGGCCGAACGCTCATAAGGTATTCCTTGGGATTGTGCAACAACCTGCGGGTTTATAACGCATATCCGGACAGCGGACTAGGGCGAGGGCCAAGGCGTCGGGATGGAAATTCAAGCCCTTATATGGGCGGCCCCGGTGGCGATTGGCAAGTCCCCGCCGAAAATCGGCGGTTACTGGCTGCCCGCCGTACCGGTCGCGATTTTGTCGGGATCGAGCGCGATGTTGCGCCGAACCGCACCTTCCGGACCAAGGGAAGGGGCAGATCTGCCGTCAACCCATACCTCGAGTGCACCGGCATTGCCCGTGAGGAGGGTGAGACCTGGCTGGTTTGGCACCTTGTAGGAATCGCCGGCGCGCATCATGCGGGTCCATACGACGTTACTGTCCCTATCTCGCACCTGTACCCAACTTTCCTGCCGCGCCGTCAAAGTGATCCGCGAAGCCGTATTGGTCTCGCCGTAAACGTGCGGCTCAGCCGGCTTGACCGAGGCGATTTGCTCGGCTGGCGGTGGAGAGTTCGTCATCGTCTCGTCGGCCGGTGGAGGTGTGCTGGCAGCCGACGTTGCCGAGGGCTGCGATGTCGTTCCCGACGCCGCCGATCTCGCCGATATATCAGCCGGTTTGGGCGCCGGAGTCGGCACAATCGGGCCCGCCTCGGACGAGGCCACGTCCGGTGCAGAACCTGTCGGCGCCGTCTGAATGGCAACAGGCGACGGTGGCGGTTCGGTGGGCGCTGCAGTGCCGGGGGCCGTCGAGCCGACATTGATCGTCCCCGTCCCATTGGGTCCTGGTGCGGTCGTGTCGCTGCTCGTGGGCGAAGGACTACTCGCCTGCGCCTCGGAGGGTGTCGGCGCGGGGGTGGATGGCATTGGCGATGGCGCCAATTGCGGGGTGCTGCTCGCGGGTGCGTTGCCGCTTACAAGATTGGATGGAGGCGGCACTGCGGTATCGATTTGCGCCGTGTGCTTTTGCTGCCAGGAGTTCCAGCCGATATAAACGCCGACCGCGAGCACGAGGGCGGCGATGAGGAGTGTTCCTCCCGGGAAACGGCCCTCTTGTAAGGGTTCGGGAAAGACAAGGGCCTGACGGCGGCTCATTCCACGCGACTCTTCCTTGAAGCGACGGACGATCTCGCGGCTGTCGAGGTTGAGATATTCCGCATATGTTCGCACGAATCCAAGCGCGTAGGTCGGGCCGGGGAGTTCGGAGTACTTCGCATCCTCGATTGCGCGAAGGTACGCATGCTGAATCCGGAGCGCATCGGCGACGTCCCGCAGATCGACGCCCAATTTCATGCGCGCGTCCCGCAATATGGACGCAATGCCATCGGGATCGGCGGCGGTAGTGCCGGCAGGGCGGTTCAGGTGCTCGTCGACAATCCCGGGATTGTGCCGCTTGGGCTCCGCCATTTCGCTTGTGCTCTTGCTTTCACTGACCTTAGCGATTGTCGAACGTCAATCGCCGGTGCAAGCCTCCCGCCGGTCGTCTCTCGAGCTGGCTTCGAGGCGGACCGATCCGTTAGGGCCCGCACTGCGGACGCTCGGTGGGATCTAGGTC
>DASPOR010000059.1 GCA_035625915.1 Alphaproteobacteria bacterium
TGTTCGGGCCTTCCGCCTCCGCTAATCCCGCGGGCAGCGCCGGCCGTTCGCAGGGCCCGAGCCGGAAGGGTGGCCGAGTGGTTTAAGGCAGCGGTCTTGAAAACCGCCAGGGGTCGCAAGGTCCCTCGTGGGTTCGAATCCCACCCCTTCCGCCATAAGCTAGATATTTCAATGGGTTTTCCGGCATCAGGGCACTGGTGTTTTCTAGTTTCGGCCCTCAGTACCCGCTTTCGCGGAAGACTGATTCATGATTCAACATAGGGATGATTCCCGAAGCTGCAGAGGTCCGGTTTTCGCCGGAGGATCGTGCGGTGCTTGAGGCTCGGTTGCGGGCGCCGACGACGGAACGGCGCGACGTGCTCCGTGCACGGATCATCTTGCTCGCGGCCGACGGGCGCTAGACACGGTCGATTGCTCGAACTGTGGGCACGATGCCGCGGACTGTGAGCCTGTGGCGCGGACGGTTCTCCCGGGATGGCTTGCCCGGTTTGATCGACAAGCCGAGACCTGGCCCCACGCCTAAGTATGGGGCTGAGAGCGGTCGACGCATTCTGGCGGTGCTGGACAAATCGCCTCCGGCAGGATTTGCGCGCTGGACCGGACCGCTGATTGTGGCCGAACTGGGCGACGTGCACGAGCAGCAAGTGTGGCGTTTCTTGCGTGCCCAGCGGATCGACCTGGATGGTCGCAAATCGTGGTGCGAGAGCCAGCGAGAGCGAGGACCCCGACTTCGTCGCTAAGGCGGCCGACGTGGTCGGGCTTTATATCGCGCCGCCCGAGAATGCGGTCGTCATCTGTGTCGACGAATAGCGCCGCCGAACCCGAAGTTGATGCGCAGCAACCTGACCGATCTTCGTAGCTTCATCATGTTGGAAGGCGTCGGGCACTGGCGTAGCCTTAATTCTCGATGCTTTCCAGCAATCGTGCCACCTGCGGGCGCAATTGCTCGCAAGCAAGATTACGGTCGAACCTGATCACCTCGTCGCGGTCGCGAATGACACGCAGGTGCATCAGTGTGGTTTCATCGCGTTTGCAGGCATCCTCGGTGTCGCGCCGATCGCCTTTTTTTCCTCGCGCGTTGTTCTCCTCGGGGGCGGCGGTTCCCGAACGTGGCGGTCTCGTCGCCAGAGCTCCTTGCGGCTGTTGGGTTGGCGCCGCCAGGGCTGTGGCAGGAGGCGGCGTGGCCGTCGGCCCCAGGCTCTCGAGCAGACGTTGCAGCTGAGGACGCAACGCTTCGCAGACGAGATCGCGCGCAAAGCGCACCACCTCCTCGGGTTTGGGGTCTTTACGCAGTCGGCCGAGCCGTTCCTCAGCATCCTCGCAGTCTTGGACGCTCTCGCCCTTTCCCTGAACCAGGGCCGCCTGCCGATCTTGTTCACGCAAGCCCTCACCCTGGCCGTGCGAGTCCGCCGTTCCAGCCGGCTCGTCATGCCGTACTTCTACGGGCTTCGCCGCCTGCCCGCTCGGCGGCGAGCGGTCTCCAAGCAAACCGAGTATCTCGTTGGCGTGGTCGACAGCGAGCGGGTTATCGAGTCGACCTGCCTTCTGCACCGCCTCTGTCGCCGTTTCCACGGCCAAAAGCTTGGCGAGCTGCGCCCGCGCGAGATTGGCATAAAAGCCACTCTTGTGGAGCTCAAGGAAGGATTCCCACACCTCCCGCGTCTGGACCTTTTCGGCCATCTCATAGTCGCGCGCTACGGCAAGGTTTGGATCGACGGCCGCAGCGGCCGGTCCGCTCGCCTTGGGCTCCGGCGCCGGAACCAACGAAACCTCGTCGCCGCCGAGCGATCCATAGACGAAGGGCTCTTGCCGGTTTCCGGTGTTCTTCAGGACCTCATCTCGGACCTTCCCGAGCGCAATCCTGATATCGAGGCCCGGCTCTACAAGATACTTCATCAGCGCCGTCGTGAACGGACTGTTGGGCCCGTTTCCTTCGTACGACAGTGACCCGGCCTTGGCCGCATAGGCGATCAGCGTGTCGGGGGTCATCGGCTCGATCTTGGCGAGTCCGTTCGTAATCGCCCGCGTCACGATCGTGCGACTCCCCCTCGACGAGAAAGGATTCTGGCGGCATGCATCGAGGATGATGAGGCGCAATTGCCGCGCCGGCTGCAGCGCCAAAATGAGGCGATCGAGCGAAATCGCCTCGTCGTCGGCGTCGTAGTCGGTCTGGAGCTTGGCATCCACCGGAATCAGATAGTTGGTACCGCCCTTCTCGATACCGTGCCCCGCGTAGTACACGACCGCGATGTCGGCACTCTGCGCGGTGATCATGAAGTCGTGCACCGTGCGCCGGAACTCCGCTACGTCCAGGTCGACTCGCCATTTGACGACATCGAAACCGGCTTTATGGAACAGCGCAACCATCCCCATCGCGTCGTTGATGGTCTTTGGCAATCTCTCGACGTTGCGATATTTCGAGTTTCCTATGACGAGCGCGACGCGCTGGCCGGCCCACACAGGGCCAGCCGCAAGCATTCCCCAACAGAGCGCCAAAATCGCATATGTCCACCAACATATTTTCATCCCCATTGCCCCATGCTCGGCGCCGACACTGGTAGTCCTTCAGCGGGAGGCTTGCAACCGACGCTCGTGACGTGGATGTGGACGTGTGTGCGCTTGTGGATGGGCTCTGTGCCCAGTGCTCGTGACCACGACGGAAATTTTCTCAGAAAAGACTGGTGGGTCATGCGGAATATGCTTGTCATCGCCCAGCAGCAATTGAAGCGTATGGCGGCCCAGCGGAAGGTTGATCTTGGCTTCCGTTTGCCCTGCCCCGAAATGCAGGTGATTAAAGTCATTGGGTATCTGCTGGTCCAGTGGTGGCAGGGGCGCGTCAATCAAAAGATGATGGTGACCCGTATTCGCCTTTTCCGTACCTGCCGGCGCGACGCCCATGTTAAGCAGACCGAAGCGGATGGTCGGCGTTCGCGATATGACAGAGCCATTGGATAGATTTTCGAAATAGACCTTCGCGCCCGCGGGCGAAGGATGCCTGCCCTTCGTTTTTGCGGGCGACGTGTTTGCCGGTGCCGCGATGGCGGCTGCCGTGTTGGCCTGGCCCGAATCGGTCACGGTGACCCGAATGCGCTCGGACATCACGGGCGGCGAATGCGGAACGTGATTCTTGTCGCCCAGGAGAAGTTGAAGGGTATGTGTCCCGGGCGCCAGATTAACCTCGGCCTCGGTCTGTCCGGCACCGAAGTGCAGGTGATTGAAGTCGTTGGGAATCGGCCGGTTAAGCGGCGACAGTTCGACGTCGATCAAGAGATGGTGGTGTCCAGAATCCGCTTTGTCCGAGCCAGCGGGGGCGACCCCCATTCCCCGCAGCCCAAAATGGATCGTAGTCGTCGGTCCAATAGTTGCGCCGTCCTTCAAATCGATGAAGTAGACCGCCGCTGCCGCTGGCGATGGCGTCGGCCCGCCGACCTTCTTATCCTGCTCTTGGCTGTGGGCGGCCCTGTCAACCGAGAGGAGGAACGCAAGCGAGAGAAACCACGCAACCGCTGTCCGCACGATAGGCCTCCCTCCGCCTGCTCTTCCCCCACACTCCCAAGTTATATTTTAACATTAGCTTTTTCATACTTATTATAACAGATTGACAAAAAAAGACCAGCACGTAGCATCAGGTTTCGAGCAAAAGGACCTGTCGATGGGTCCGGGACGACCAGAAAACGTGACGGCTATCCCGCGCGACGATGCCGCGG
>DASPOR010000060.1 GCA_035625915.1 Alphaproteobacteria bacterium
AGTCCGCTCGGCGAGCCGTCGGACTCGCAGAGAGTTTCGGGCTCGTTGAGGTGTAACTCCAAGCGCGTCACCCGATCCGGATTGAGCACGTTGAATATGCTGTTGTTGCGCAACAGGGCTTGGACACGCGCCGTTGCGTAAACGGCAAGCGGTTGACCTTCACGCAAGCTGAGGAGGCCGGCCACGTGATCCACATCGCCATTGGTCATGACCACGCCAGCGATCGGGCTATGACGAACACCACTCCTTGGATGGAGCAGGGGGTTCGTAGTTATTTGCTCTCGCAAATCGGGTGAAGCGTTCAGTAGAAACCAGCGAACGCCATTGGCGGAAACAGCGAGGGAGGATTGGGTGCGAGGGCGCGCCGCCGGATCGCCGGCGCGCGCCCTCCGACAGTTGTCGCAGTGACAATTCCACTGCGGGAATCCGCCGCCGGCCGCGGAACCGAGTACGAGAATGCGCAGACGATCCTCCGTTTTGAGTCTAAGCTCCAGACGTTCGATCAATCGGACTGAATTATGTGGCGCTTGACGAATGACATCAAATCAAAACGCGGGCATCGTGCTGCCGGCGGAAGGGCAGTGTTTATTCGCGCGTGGGTTCGGCACCTTCCAGTGCCTCCGCGGCTGACGTCGAGGGCGGAAGGCCGGCGAGGAGATCGGGATGTTCCGCCAGGAGACGCCGCCGGATCGCCTCGATCCCCGGCTCGTCCGCTCGCCTTGGTCGCGACAGGTCGACCCGAAAGTCCAGCACGACTCGGCCGGGACTCGCCGACATGAAAAGGATCCGGTCAGCAAGCTGAAGGGCTTCGCGCAGGTCATGGGTGACGAACAGCACCGTGGTAGGGCGCTGTTGCCAAAGGTCAAGCAACGATCCTCTCAGATGGTCGGCGCCGGGAAGGTCGAGGGATACGAAGGGCTCGTCGAGCAAAAGAAGCGTTGGCTCGATCGCAAATGCGCGGGCGAGTGCCACGCGTCGTTGCATGCCGCCCGACAGCCGGTTGGGAAAGCTGTCGAGCGTCGATTCGAGTCCCATCTGTACCAGAAGGTCGCGGGCTTGAGCGCTCGTCGCTCCGTTCTTGAGCACAAGTCGGACATTATCCAGCACGCTCAGCCAAGGCATGAGGCGTGGGGTCTGGAAAACGTACGCCGAGCGGGGGCGCACCGCGCCGCCATCCTCGCCGAACCCCACCTTGCCATCGAACGCGCGGTCCAATCCGCCGATGATGTTGAGCATCGTTGTCTTGCCGCATCCCGACGGTCCCACGACGCAGGCGAACTGGCCTTCAGGCACCGTGAACGCCACGCCGTCAAGTGCCACATGCTCTGCTCTGGCCCCCGGTTGGCGATAAATCTTGCGTCTGATATCGACCGTTAGTGCCGTCACAGGCGCCACCGGCTCAAGTGGCGCTCAAGCGGCCGCAGTAGGACCATTTCAACCGCAAGCACAATCACGATGAAGACAATGCTGTAGGCCAGGATGCTCACGATATCGAAATACTGGAAGAAGATGCCTAGCTTGAAGCCAACGCCATTCGAGCGGCCGATCAGCTCGACCACCAGCACGATTTTCCATATTAGCGCAAGGCCGGAACGAGCCGACGCCATGAGATGCGGAAAGAGCTGAGGGAGGTAAACGCGCAGGAATGCGCGGCCCCACGGCAATGCGAACGCTTCCGCCACCTGCAACAGCTCTCGGTCGACGGCGCGCGCACCCTCGCGCACAATTGTAGCCACGGTCGGAACTTTATTGACCGAAACCGCGAGAATCGCCGCCGCCTCGGTTAGCCCGAACCACACGTAGCAGAGGATGATTGTCACAAGCGCGGGAACATTGAGCGCGATCACGAGCCAGCTATCGAAAAAGGCGTCGAGCCGAATGCGGCGCGCGAGTGCGATGCCGATGGCGGCACCGAACAACATTGCCAGAACGAAAGCGGCGGCGACGCGGGCTAGCGTGATTCCGGTCTGAAAGAAGATCGAGCCATCGGCGGCATATTCGAGAAGCTTGACGCCAACCGCGTCCGGTGCGGGAAGTGCGCGCGAATGCACAAGGCTTGCCATGATCTGCCACAACACGACGAGAACGACGAGTGAGGCCGTGCGTGTGAGTGCCACACGCGCACGGGGTGAGTTGAGGATATTCGCGGATTGACGGGGTGCTGCGATGGGGGGTTCCTGCATCGGAAGCCACGGCGCGCTAGAAACTGAAGCCCGACCAGAACGTGCCGGGCGCCAGCGTCTTGCCCTCGCCGACCAGGTCCTTGCCACCCACAGCGGCCAGGATCGCATACACGCGTTCGGCCGCCTCTATGTGGCGCGCGTCGAACGAGGTCGGAATGCCCTTACGGTACTCCTCGCGCAATGCAAGGAATGTCGCTTGATCCTCGGCGCCTGTGAAGGAGCGGATTCGCTCCCACTCCGCGTCGTCATGGAGAAGTATGCTCTTCGCCTCGAGCGACGCCTTGAGAAGGCCGGTGATCGCCGCCGCGTTGCCGGCCGCCCATTTCTCGCTGAATACCCACCCGAGTATCGGCGGCACGGTGTCCACCCCGAGCCCCGCGATCGCGTCCGCGACACCGATGAGGGGCTTCATTCCGGCAGCGCTCAGCCGTGCATCGTACTGCCAAAAATTGAGTACAGCAGGCAAATCCCCCTTCAACATGAGTTCATTCAAGAGAGGCGGCGCGCCATAGACCGGGTCGACCGCGTCGGCCAAATCCTGGCCGAGCGCCTTGCGCGAATACGCACGCAGGAGCAGCCAGCTTTTGTCAACCGGTCCGCCAGCGATACCTAATTTCCTGCCGGCAAGGTCCGCGAGGGTGGAGATTTTCGAGTCGGGCCGCACATAGATAGCGCCGACCGCAAGCGAGTGCGGCACGAACGTGAAATCGGCACCAGTGGCACGCTGGCGCGACACCCAAAGCCAATCGGTCACGATTGCGTCGACGCTGCCGCCTTGAAGCCCGATCGCCGCCCCGTCCTTGCCGGAAAGCTCCACCACTTGCAGCTCGACCCCGTGGTTCGCGTCGAGCTGCCGATGTTTGATGACATCCAGTTCCCATCCGACTGTGCCGAAATTCAGCGCACCCACGCGGACAATGGGTAAATCCGAAGCGTGTGCTGCGCGCGCGATAACGTCCGGCGAGATCAGCGAGATCGCTAAAAGACCGAAGCCCATTGTCCGTCGAGACAGCATCCGATGCACCCTTCATTCGCCGATCATGCAGCTTTGAACCAACCGGGGACTCCATGACACGCGCGGCACCGGCGACGAGTCTATCATCATCGGGCGGCTGAATGAAAAAGATTGGCCGGGCCATCCCATGGACACGTAATCGCCGCGCAGAGGTCCAGGAAAAGCGCGCCGAATTGTTCGAGACACTTATCGCCCGCTTGCGGCTGTTACGGGCTGGAAGATTCCGCCTGGGGAACCCTACTTGCCGAACATCTTGTGCAGATTCTGGAATCCCGCCTCGTATATTCCGCGTATGGCTTTCACGGCTTCGTTTTCGGAGGCGGTCGTGGGCTCGAATTCGCTCGACCACTCGACGGTGCAGCTCGAGGCATTTTTGCCGGGCCGCACCTTGAGCTGCGACTTGTAGGCGGTCACGGGAAGGGGGCTTTCCACAATGGAATAGCTGTAGGTACGCCCCTTATCATCCTTGCTCTCGAGCCGTTCGACGATCGTTCCGCCACCTCGTATCGAGAGCTTGCGCACCGTCGCATTTCCTTCCTTTGTCTCCTCGCTTTTCTCGACGGCGGGATGCCATCGTGCGAGCGAATTGAAATTTCCGATCATTCCCCACACCGTATCGACGGGAACCGGCAGCTCGGTCGTCAGGTTCACTTTGGCCATATCGATCATCCCTCCATGCAAATGCCGAGTTTTGACGCGTCTTTCAACAAGCAATTCAATCGTGTCGCCCTGCGTCTTCTTCTCGCTCGATCGGCGACCACGCCCACGGCGATCCAGCGCGTCGGTCCGCCCGATGATGAACGGATTGTCATCTTGCCGCGCCGCGCGGCGTTCACGTGGCGAGACCCTAGCATTACGCAACTTCCGATGACAGCGACGGTCGCGGAGCCGAATCAATCTGGCGGATTTTGCTGTTTCGAGCCATTATCGCCATCATGCGAGTAATCAAGTGGCGATTGTCGCCGGCCCTAGTCTACGCGCGGCGACGATTCTACCCAAGAGCTGAAACGCGAGTTCGGACGGTCGCGGTTCTTGGTCGAGCAATCGTTACCTCCCTAATCGTCGGCGTATTGCTGACGCACGCGTCCGGTTCGGCATGCGCCCAGGAGGGTGGCGCCCACAATATCGACGTTGGCTATCTCTCGCAGGCCGAGAAACGGGAGGCACCTTTCCCCTATCTCGATGCGCCGCCCGCCGACGAGGGTCTCGCCGGGGCGCGGCTCGCGATCGCCGACAACAACACAACCGGTAAATTCACCGGTCAGAGCTTTGTGCTCAAGGAGTTCATTGCGCCCGAAGGAGGCGACCCGGCGGAGGCGTTGCACCAAGCCGCTGCGGCCGGAATTCGCTTTCTTGTCACGGACCTGCCAGCCTCGAAAATTCTTGCACTCGATGCTTCGCCCGAAGCGGCGGGAATGACAATTTTCAATGCCGGCGCGCCCGACGATGCCCTGCGCGCGGGGGAGTGCCGTGCAAATCTGCTGCACACCATCCCGAGCCGCGCGATGTTGGCGGATGCGCTCGTGCAATATCTCGTCACCAAACGATGGACGAACATTCTGCTCGCGGTCGGTACGACGGAGGGTGATCGTCTCTACGCCGATGCAATTGAGCGCTCGGCCCACAAGTTCCAGGCCCATATCATCGAACGCAAGCCCTGGACGTTCGAGGCCGGTGCGCGGCGAACCGACACCGGGCACTTTGCCATCGAGGCGGAGGTTGCCCGTTTCACGCAGGGCATCGACTACGACGTTCTCGTCGTGGCCGATGAAGGCGACGAATTCGGCGACTATCTGCCCTATCATACGTTCGAGCCACGCCCGATCGCAGGTACGTCCGGGCTGGTGCCGACGGCCTGGGCCCGGCCGTTTCAGCAATGGGGTGCAACACAGCTCCAGAACCGGTTCCTCAAGCTGGCGAACAGGTGGATGACGGCGCGTGATTTCGCCGCTTGGGCGGCCGTGCGCGCGGTGGGCGAGGCGGCAACCCGCACGAATTCGACCGATCCGGATGTCATGGTCAAGTTCATGCGCAGCGACAAATTCGATCTTGCGGTATACAAAGGCGCCAAATCCAGCTTCCGATCCTGGGACGGGCAGTTGCGTCAGCCGGTCCTGTTGGCGGATGAGCGCGACCTCGTCTCGGTGTCGCCGCAGCCGGGTTTTCTCCATCAGTTCAACGAGCTCGACACGCTCGGCATCGATCAGCCGGAGACGAAGTGCCGCTTCAAGTGACCCGCGGAGGTAAGCGCCATCATGCGCATCTTGATTGGACTCACAGCCGCGTTCGTGTGCGTATTTTCGGCAATATCGGAATCGAGGGCCGGAGAAACGGTCCTCGTCTCGAATGAAAAGGGGAATACAATCACCGTGCTCGACGCCAATTCGCTCGAGGTGACGAAGACCATTCCCGTCGGCCAGCGCCCGCGCGGCATCGTGCTCTCCAAGGACATGAGCGAGCTTTACATCTGTGCAAGCGACGACGACCAAATCGATGTACTCGATCTCAACACGTATCAGCTGAAGCCCCCATTACCGAGCGGTGCGGATCCCGAAACATTTGCGCTTCATCCCGATGGCAAGCATCTTTACATATCGAACGAGAACGACAGTCTCGTATCGATTGTCGATATTGCGCAGCGCCAAGTCGTCGCCGAAATTCCTGTCGGAGTCGAGCCCGAGGGAATGGGCATCAGCCCCGACGGCAAATGGATCGTCAATACCTCCGAGACGACAAGCATGGCGCACGTGATCGACAACGATACGCGCCAGGTCGTGGCGAATATCCTCGTCGACAGCCGACCGCGCCATGCCGAGTGGACGTCGGACGGCGCTCAGTTCTGGGTGTCGGCGGAGGTCGGCGGCACGGTGAGCATCATCGACGCTGCCAAACGCCAGATCATCCACAAGATCACATTCGCCATACCGGGGGTGCCGAACGAGGCGATCCAGCCCGTTGGCATCCTCATAACGACGGATCGCAAGCTCGGCTTCGTGGCCCTAGGTCCCGCCAACCGGGTGGCGGTAATCGACGCCCAAACCTATGACGTGAAGCAATACTTGCTGGTTGGACAGCGGGTATGGAACCTGGCCTTCAATCACGATCAATCGCGCGTTTTCACGACGAATGGCATAAGCAACGACATATCAGTCATCGACGTGCACGATCTCAAGGTCATCAAATCGGTGCCGGTAGGCGATCAGCCCTGGGGCGTCGTCGTGCGGCCCTAGCGGGAGCGGGTGGTAGAATGGCCTTGGCTGCTACCCTTGCTCGCGACGCCAATGTGCTCGCAACAGCGCTCGCCGTCCGCGATTTGAGCCATGCCTTCGGCAAACGTCTCGTTCTCTCGGACGTGAGCTTTCAAGTCAGACCGAGCGAGTTCACCGTGCTGCTCGGCCTCAATGGCGCGGGCAAGACAACCCTGTTCTCGTTGATCACCCGTTTATACGACCACCGCTCCGGCGCCATCGAAGTGTTCGGCAATCCTGTCAAAGCAAAACCGTCCTCGGCCCTAGCCCGGATGGGTGTTGTGTTTCAGCAACCGACCCTCGATCTTGACCTTACGGTCGAGCAGAACCTTTATTATCATGCCTCGCTCCATGGTCTGCCACGGCGGGAGGCGGGAGAACGGCTGACGCAAGAGCTCGCGCGCGTCGGAATTATCGAACGCAGGCGCGACAAGGTCCGGCATTTGAGTGGAGGGCAGCGTCGCCGGGTCGAGATTGCGCGCGCCCTTTTGCATTCTCCGAGCCTTCTACTGCTCGACGAGCCGACGGTCGGCCTCGACATCGCCAGCCGGCAGTTCCTCCTGGACCATGTACGCAAGCTCTGCCGGGAGGACCAGCTCGCCGTGCTTTGGGCGACCCATTTGATCGACGAAGTTGGGGAAGATTCTCGCGTCATCGTGCTGCACAAGGGCCGGGTGCTCGGCGACGGCACGGCTCAAGAGGTCCGCTCTGCAAGTGGGGCTAACAATATGCAGGCGGCTTTCGAGCACTTGACACGGGATCGGGAGCCGCGATCGTGAGGCCAATTCAGTACTTGCGCTGCCTGATTGGCATCGTCCGCCGGGAGGGCTTGCGGTTTCTCAACCAGCGAGGCCGCTTTGTGTCGGCACTCGTTCGCCCACTCGTCTGGCTCCTCATCTTCGCGACCGGCTTTCACTTCGTCCTCGGTGTGTCGATCATCCCTCCCTACGAAACTTACATACCCTATGAAGTCTATATCGCCCCCGGCCTGATCGGCATGATCCAGCTCTTCAACGGGATGCAAAGCTCCCTATCGATGGTGTACGACCGCGAGATGGGCAGCATGCGCACGCTTATGATCAGTCCCTTGCCGCGCTGGTTCCTGCTCAGCTCCAAGTTGCTGGCGGGGGTCATCGTGTCGATCCTTCAGGTCTATGTCTTTCTGGCGATCGCCTGGTTCTGGGAAATCCAGCCGCCGTGGTGGGGCTATTTCAGCGCGCTGCCGGCATTGATCCTCTCTGGCTTGATGCTCGGCGCACTCGGCCTCCTGCTTTCCTCGGCAATTCGCCAGCTCGAGAACTTCGCAGGCGTGATGAACTTTGTCATATTTCCAATGTTCTTCGCGTCCTCAGCACTCTATCCGCTTTGGCGTGTCAAGGAGGCGAGCCTCTTGCTTTACCGCATCTGCGAGATGAACCCCTTCACGCATGCCGTCGAATTGATCCGGTTTGCACTCTATGGCCGCGTCAACATGGAGTCGGCCGCTGTCGTGATGGTCTCGCTCATCTTGTTCATGGCGCTCGCCGTTTACGGGTACGACCCAGCGCGAGGGCTCATTGCGCGAAAGGTCGGCGAATGATCGTCAAGGGGCCGAAGCGAGCATTGCTCGCGGTGCTGCTTTGCCTCTTGCCTATTGCGGGCGGGGCGGCCGTGCCGGGCCAGGATCCGAATTGGCCGTGCCAGCAGCGTCTGGTCCCGACGCTTTCCCCGACGTCGCTCTGGAACGGTCCGCCGCTTGAGGGTGCTGGAGACTGGCACGCGGAGCCGCAAGTGACCGCCCTCGTCGAGCAAATCGCACCTCGATCCGTGGCTGCCGACGAGGGCGTTGCTGCAATTCAGGCATTCGCCAAGCCGCTTTCCCCGGCGGACCGATCGCGCCTGGTCCCGCTTGCGTTCCTTGGCCTCGTCGAGGAAACGAACGTCGAGCGCGGCGAGTTGATCGATCGGCTCAAGGATTTCGGGGAGCGCCAGCGCAATCTCGCGGCCCTCGTCTCGCGACTGACCGCCGAACATGACGCGATCCCGCCTGACGCCCAAGGCGACGAAGCGAAGCGTCGCGACGATCTCACGGAGCGCCTTGCCTACACGACAAGAAGCTTCGATGGAATGCAGCGCACGATCCGCTATGCCTGCGAAACACCCACCCAGCTCGAAGCCCGGCTCGGCCTCTATGCCCGGGCATTGGAGGAGGCGCTCAAATAACGCTCGTCCACTTGCGGTCGAAGCCGGGCTCTGCCGGCGCTGTTGGTTTGCCGAGTTGCTATTGAATGAGCTTTCCCTGTTCGTCGAGGAGCGGCACGCCGTAGTTCTTGAGGACGGCGACAATGGCGTCGTGCTCCTTCAGGATCGCCTCGTTGATCTTGCGTCGCCAATCAGGCTCGTTTGCCCGCACGCCCATGGCGATATGGTAGTCAAGACGCGGCGCGCCAGGCTCATTCTCGAGCGGCACCAGGGTGAGCGGCAACTTGTCGTGCTGGACGTAATAGCCCGCAAACGGGCCCCACAGCATGCCTACGTCCACCTTGCCATCCATGATGTCCTGAATCATTTGGCGGGTCGGCGATTCATAGCGCGTGTCGACCATGAGCGCGTAGGGATGAACATGGCCCATGAGGCTGTGCCGGACCAGAAGGTCCGAAGGCGGCGTGCCCGCGACAACGCCAATCGTGAGTGATTTCAGCTTTTCGTCGGCTATCGTGGTGATATTCAGCCCCTTGTCGGTGCGATATATCATCACGTAGCTCGTGTAGTAGTAGGGATTGGTCGTCTGCACAAGATCGTCGCCCGCGACCGTGCCGATGATGAGGTCGCAGCGACGCGCTTGGAGCGTATTGCGCACGAAACCAATCACCTGCGGGAACCACACGTAAGTGACGGGCAGTTTCAAATCCTGCCCGAGGATCTCGGCGATCTTGTTCTCGAAGCCTTCGCCCTTTTCGTTCGAGAAGGGAAGGTTATTGGGATCGGCACACACGCGGAGCTGATCCGATGGAACCAGATCGCTCGTCTGAGCCCGGAGCGGGACGGAGAAAAGCCCGAGGCCGGCAAGCCCGATGACGGCTGCAGAGAGGAAAATGTGGATCGGCATGCGGCCCTCACTGGTCGATGCGGGGCGGACGTCCGCGGCCGAGCGCGCCATCCGAGCGGGCCTTGAGGTAGCCGTAAATATCGTGCAGATAGCTCACGACGTCTTCCACGGTGCCGAAGGGCGGCATGACGTTTTGAGCGCCCGTGTTGACGTCGACTCTGCCGTTGACCACGACTTCATTGAACTGGTCCTCGCTCATTCGCTTTAGGGACTCGGTTAGATCCGGCGCATAGGAGCTGCCGGCTCCGTCCGGGCCGTGACAGCGTAAGCAGGACTCCGTGTAGCGGCGCCAGCCGTTGAAAGTCGCCTTGTCCACCTTGCCGTCCTTGACGACGTAGGGCTTTTCCTCGGCCGTCTGCGCTAAAACTTCGCTTCGAAGCAAAGCGGCACAGAGGCCGGCAGATAAGGTCAACGACCATATGAAAGCACGCAAATTCATTCCGCTCTCCCAGTGTCGCTGGTACCAATCTCACGGCAGGGCCGCAGCAATTCTTTTGCCGCCCCAGTGCCGTTCGTGCCGCTCGATGCTTGGCTTCACATCGGAAAAGGAAGGCCGGTACCTTCTATATTGCGAAGATACCGGCCTCCACGTGTGGAACTTGGGCGTTCGATGCCAGCCTATTTAGGGCAAGGCGAACACCGTCAACACGCCGCCGAGCTGGGTATAATTGGCGAGCTGCTTGTAGGCACCCACCGCCCCGAGCCCATCGGTGTCTTTCGTAAGGCCAGCGGCCATCCCGATTCCGGCCCAACCGCCTACACCCGACAACACGGCGATGTACTGCTTCCCTTTGTGTTCGTAGGTCGTGACGTTGCCGATGATGCCGGATGGAGTCTTGAACCTGTAGAGCTCCTTGCCGGTCTTGTCGTCGACCGCTTTCAGATAACCCTCGAGTGTGCCGTAGAAGACCACGTCACCCGCCGTTGCCAGGGCACCCGACCATACCGAGAAAGGCTCCGGATCGGACCAGACGATCTTGCCCGTGCCAGCATCCCACGCGATGAAGTTGCCGAGGTTGCTGTCGCCCTTCGGCGGATACATCGAGAGGGTAGCGCCGACATAGGGCTGCCCGGCCGTGTAGGAGACCTTGAACGGCTCATAGTCCATGCAAACGTGGTTGGTCGGCACATAGAACAGCTTGGTCTTCGGCGAGAACGCCGAGGGCTGCTGGTCCTTGGAGCCGAGAGCCGCAGGGCAGATGCCCGTCGAGTTGTGGTCTTCTCCACCGGCTTGCGTGCTGTACTGCTTCACGACCTCGGGCCGGCCCGTGGTCATGTCGACATGGGTCGCCCAGTTGACTTTCGGATCGTACTTCTGGGCCACGAGCAACTTGCCGTTCTCACGATTGAGGGTGTAGCCGAAGCCGTTGCGGTCGAAATGCACGAGCGCCTTCGTGTTGGTTCCGTTGACCGGGATATCGGCCAGGACCATTTCGTTGATGCCGTCATAGTCCCATTCGTCATGCGGGGTCATTTGATAGACCCAACGCGCAACGCCCGTATCCGCGTCCCGCGCGAAGACCGTCATCGACCACTTGTTGTCGCCCGGGCGCTGCACCGGGTTCCACGTGCTCGGATTGCCCGAGCCGTAATAGACGAGGTTCAACGCGGGGTCGTACGAATACCAGCCCCAGGTTGTACCCCCGCCGGTCTTCCATTGATCCCCTTGCCAAGTCTTGAGCGAGGAATCCTTGCCAACCGGCTGACCCAGGGACGTCGTCTTGTCGTCGAAGAGAATCTGATCGTCCGGACCCACTGAAAAGGCCCGCCACGCCAAGGAGCCGTCCTTCAGATGATAGGCTGCCACTCGGCCTTGGACGCCGAATTCGCCGCCGCTGATGCCGACGAGAACCTTGTCCTTGAAGACCATCGGCGCGCCGGTCATTGTTTCGCCCTTTGTCGGGTCGCCGTTCTTGATCTTCCAGACTTCCTGCCCGGTCTTTGCGTCGAGCGCCACGACGGAGGCATCCGCCTGCACAAGGATTATCTTGCCCTCGCCATACGCCACGCCGCGATTGACTGTGTCGCAGCACATGACGGGAATGACCGACGGGTCCTGGTGAGGCTCGTATTTCCAAATGATGCGCCCGTTGTTGTTCAGATCGAGCGCGAAAACGTTGTTCGGGAACGGCGTATGCACATACATCACGTTCCCGATGATGAGCGGACCGCCCTCATGACCGCGGAGAACGCCAGTCGAGAAGGTCCAAACCGGACGCAGATTCTTGACGTTCGTCGCATTGATCTGAGTGAGCGTGCTGTAGCGCCAGTTGGCGTAATTTCCCGTGGGCATGACCCATTGGGCCGGGTCTTTCTGCAGCTTGATCAGCTCTTCATTCGCTAACGCACCGGTTGCAGCCAACGCCGACAGCGTCGCAACCACTATTCCCCATCTTAATGCCATATTTTCCTCCCTCAGAGGCTGGAGCGGCTATCTTGATTAGCCTACAACCGGACCGTCAGCGGCGGCCGGCGCGACGGTACATCGCCTCGATGTATCGCGACCGGGATTTGGATTCTTGCTCGCACGCTTCCAGGTTCGCGCGTGTGGACAACAAGAGCAATTCTATACGCGCGAAGAAATATTACGACGCTCTCTCAGGTGTGACAAGCCCTTAAGGCAATTCAATTCGATTTGCCCGAGGCGTGTCGCGCGGCCGAGAGCAGCGACGTTCCGTCGTCGATCGCCAATTAGCTGGGTCGAACCGAAATGCGTTCCGCAGTTTGGTCAGGCGCGATTCTCCGGCGGCGCCCCGCCTTCGCAGCGCCAGCGGGCAAGGGACCATTCTGGGTGGTCCGCGAGCCAGAATTGCGCAAGCCGCTGGGCATCCATGACGCATTCCATCACGCTCTGCGCGCCGCTTGGTGAGCGTTGCTCCTGACATTGGGCGGGCGACGCCAGGAGGCAAAACACGAAGACGATTTGCACCATTCCCCTGTCCTTTGCACTCGGGCTATCTTGCGGTGACAGCCAGTCGTTGCCCTCAGAGGCAGTTCGAATCAAGATATAAGCCGTTTTCCTTATATGGCCAAGGCTGCGCGGCCGAAGCGAAAGTGCCGTCCAAAAACGGGAAGAAACGTAGGCAGCCGGGAGTAGGGAGCAAATGAATCACGCACGATATTGGCTATTCTTGATCGTAATTGGTGCTTTGTCGTCGATCGCGCCGGCCGGAAGCCGGGCCGACGATACGCGCCCGCTGAGCCCCGCGCAGATCGCCCTTTTCGAGAGCAACCACCTGATCGCCATCGACCATCCGGTGACCCTCGACTATGTCTACCGACACGATACGGAAGGGCCACAAGGCTACACCGACAAGGTAGAGATCGAGGTGAACGAAGTCCGCCCGGATGGCAAGAAAGACGTCTCGGTCGAGTTTCTAACCGGGGACCGGCGCACCTATTTCCCGCCGGTGACCGATTTCCAGGGCAACCCGCTGCTGATGTATTTCCTCGAGTTCGACGTGATGAATTTGAGACGCGAAACTGGGGGTTCGCCTCTCTACTTTCGCAATCGCATCCGCGAGGCATTCGTCGATGGCGCGGAGATGCACCCGGTAAAGATCACCGTCGATGGCCACGAGGCCGACGCCACCGAAATCGCGATCCGCCCCTTTTTGAAATTGACCCGGCCGGAAGTTGCGCGGTTCGTCGACAAAGCCTACTACTTCGTCCTCTCGGACGCTGTCCCGGGCATCCTTTTTCAAATCCGGAGCCAAGTGCCGAAGCAAGAAGGAGCGCCCGAGGTAGTCGACTCGGTGACCTATTCTGGGGAACGTCAGTGACGAGATTGAGATTGAACGCCTTTCTCGCCCTCGTGTCCGCCGCCAGCCTGGGGCCTGCCCTTCATGCGGCCTCGCCGGCACCGGCGATGCCGAAAAGCGACTACCCGACGTCAGCCCGCGCCGATTACGTCCTTGGATGCATGGCTGCCAACGGTAACACAAGGGAATCGCTCTTCAAGTGCTCATGCGCCGTCGATGTCATCGCGAGCCTGATGCCTTATGCAAACTACGAGGAAGTGGAGACCGCGCTCAGCATGCAGCGAGGTGGGGGCGTCGGGGGGCGCATCGGCGAGTTCCAGGACCCGCCGGTGGTCAAGCAACTGATCGAGGATTTGCGCCGCGCTCAGGCCGAGGCAAATCTCCAATGCTTTTAGCCAGAAGCGTTCGGTCGTGAGGCGAGGCAGGATCGCATTGGGGTGAGTGCAAAATAGCTCGGCTGCATATAACTTGGTCTGGATTCCCTCAGGATTTTGCGGCCACGCCAACAATGCCGCCCCCGCTCGATACTATTCATATTTTGGTGAGCTAAGGTGACTTTCCCGCGCCGATGTCGCTCCCGATAACCGCGTTCGCTAGGGAAATTCCTTCCGGTGTCGGGACATAGCGGGCAGATACGCGCTTAGGCGCCGCTCCGCCGCGCCGTGAAATCGGCCTTGATGTTGTCGCGCCGGCGTTACATACTCGCTGTGGAATTGACGTGCGATGGCAAGGAGCGTGACGATGTGGAGGAAGCCAAAGATCGTTGAGATCGCGGTGGGCATGGAAATCAATTGCTACGCCTGCGCAGAGATCGCCTAGTCGAATAGAGGGTTTTCTTAGCCGAGCCGGGGGCCTGAACGGTCCCTCGCGCTCGGCTGTTTTATTCGAGAAATGTTCCTTTAATTCGCCATCGATCGGGTCGATTGGCTTCCCGCCACCGGGATAAGCCCCTTTCGCACGCTTTGACGTCGGCACGATGCTTCCCGGCCGTATGCTGGTGCAAGGCGTCCAGTCCTGCCGGCAAGCCTCTCGCCCGGAGGGAAGAGCATGAGGACCCCGCTCGATCCGGCTGCTCTGGAAAGCGCTCTGCGCGCGAAAGGCGCCGAAAGATATCACGACAAGCACCCGTTCCATCGCCTTCTGCACGGTGGCAAGCTCAATCGCCGACAAGTGCAAGCATGGGCGCTCAATCGCTACTATTATCAAAGCCGCATTCCGCTCAAGGACGCCGGACTGATCGCGCGCGCAGAGGATCCCGATTTGAGGCGCGAATGGCGCCGACGCCTAGCTGACCACGATGGCGAGCAGGCAGGGGAGGGCGGTATTGCGCGATGGCTTGCGCTCACGGAAGGGCTCGGGCTCGAGCGTACTTACGTGACATCCACGGCCGGCGTGCTGCCTGCCACGAGATTTGCCGTCGACGCTTACGTGCGCTTCGTTCGAGAGCGCAGCCTGCTCGAGGCGATCGCTTCCTCCCTGACCGAGCTCTTTTCGCCCAAAATCATATCGGAGCGCGTGGCGGGCATGCTCGCCAACTATGATTTCGTGACGCGCGACACTCTGAATTATTTCAACGCGCGTCTTACCCAGGCGCCAAGGGACTCGGACTTCGCTCTCGATTTCGTCAAGCGTGAGGCTCGCACCCCAGAGCAACAGGAGGCCGTATTGGACGCCCTCACCTTCAAGTGCGACGTGCTGTGGGCGCAACTGGACGCGCTCTATCACGCTTACGTCCAACCCGGCCATGTTCCGCCGGGTGCTTTCGGCCATGGGGAGCCTCCGTGAGTGCGCGCATCGAGATCGGGGAGTCGAGCGTGCCGCGCCTGCCGCGGCACGTGAAGCTTCGTTACGATGAGACGCGCCGGCAATGGGTCATGCTGGCGCCGGAGCGGGTATTTCTGCCCGACGACATCGCCCTTGAAATTCTCAGGCTGTGCGATGGCGTTGCTAGCGTTGGCGCCATCGTCGACACCCTTGCCGCGAAGTTTGCGACACCGCGCGTCGAGATCGCGGACGATGTTCGGGAGATGCTTCAGGACTTGGCGGACAAGGGGATGGTGGTGGCATGAGGCGGCTTCAGCCATGAGCGCGTCGAGCGCGCCTTTGGCCGTGCTGGCGGAGCTGACCCACCGCTGCCCGCTGCAATGCCCCTATTGCTCGAATCCGCTCGAACTGGAGCGTGCTGCCGACGAGCTCGACACCGCCTCATGGCAGGCCGCACTTGCCGAGGCCGCAGCCATGGGCGTGCTTCAGGTCCATTTTTCGGGGGGCGAGCCAACCGCACGCAAAGACCTGGAAATCCTGGTGCGGCACGCCGCGGGGCTTGGGCTTTACACCAATCTGATAACATCCGGCGTGCTGCTGGACCCGGCACGCATCGCCAGACTCGTCGAGGCCGGTCTTGACCACGTCCAACTGAGTTTTCAGGATTCTCGCCTCGATAGCGGCGACCGGATCGGCGGATATGCCGGCGGGCACGAAAAGAAAATCGCGGTGGCACGGCAAGTTCGGGCCGCGGGATTACCCCTGACGATGAACGCGGTCGTGCACCGGCAAAATCTCGATCACCTTGGCGAACTCATCGAATTAGCACTCGCACTCGACGCCGCCCGGCTCGAAGTGGCACACGTCCAGTATTACGGTTGGGCGCTCCTCAATCGCGGCGCCCTCATCCCGACGCGCGAGCAGCTTGAGCGAGCTACAGCCATTGTGGTCGAGGCACGCGAGCGGCTCAAGGGCGGGCTCGTCATCGACTACGTGGTGCCGGATTACTACGCAAAGCGCCCCAAATCCTGCATGGGCGGATGGGGTCGCCAATTCCTCAACATAACGCCAGCAGGCAAGGTTTTGCCCTGCCACGCTGCGGAGAGCATCGCCGGGATGCACTTCGAGAAAGTCACCGAGCGGTCGCTGCGGGAAATTTGGCAGCACTCGGCCGCCTTTGAGCGGTTCCGCGGCACCGCGTGGATGCCGCAACCGTGCCGAACCTGTGAACGCCGCGAGATCGACTGGGGCGGATGTCGGTGCCAGGCATTCGCCCTCACGGGAAACGCCGGTGCGGTCGATCCCGCTTGCGGCCTCTCGCCCGACCATGAAGCGCTCCTAGCACTCGCTAAAGCCGAGAGTGCTGCTGCCCCGCCGCCGCTGCACTATCGCCGGATCGGCAACGCCCCCAAGGCGCCGCACCAGTCGCCCTCCCGGCTGGGTGAGCCGGCCTAGCCATCGACCCTGCCGATCGATTGAAGTGGGCGATTTGCCAAAACGCAGGCGGGTCGGGCATTCTTCCGGGCACGGAAACACGGTGGATGCTCGCCGACGCGTTACGGATCCACCAGCGGCCCATGCAACAAAAGGCGTCGCCCTACCGGGTGTTCGTGCGCGATCTCGTGGTCTCTTCAACTATGGGCCGATTGGGGTCCGACGCGCGTTGAGGCAGCGATCCGCACCTCTGGCCCGACAATCGTGCCGGTACTTGGTAACGAACGCCTGCCCGACGCCGGAATCCTTGCCGCAACCCGGGTGAGACTAAGCGATAGCAGATGGGTGCTGTCGCTCGATTACCGAGGCGGCCAGTTCATGGGTCTCGCCGTCTTGGAGACAGAGCCGGCACTTTGACCGGACAATGTCATCGCGATGTTGCTCGCCCGGGTGGGCAACGATCTCGGGCCGGAATTCGAGCGCTTATCCGAACTCATGGCAAAAGCAGGAAACCGGCGCATCTGGGCGGCCGGGGGGTTCGGGGAGTTCAAGACATTGAAAAACTTGCCGCCATCGGCCTTGCGGGCGCACTCGTTGCATCCGCGCTGCACGACGGCCGGTTGACGTCGGAGGCACTCACGCCGCTCAGCTAACCATGTCCGAATCGTGGCCTCATTTGGGAGCGAGGCCACGCGCATATGGCAATCGCGGCACGAGTCCGTCGCCAATTCAAGGATTCGGGCGACGCCCTAGTTGTGCGCCGCAAACGGATGGCTGACCTTGTCACGCTGCTCGAGCATTTGCTTTGCACTCGGCTCACCGTTGACGGCGCGCTTGATCGCCAGTTTGGTCGCCTCATAGTTGAAGTCTTGAATTTTCTTGTCGTCCGCCGCTTCCCAGTGGATGAACACGCCGACGGAAATGAAAACGTCATCGGCCTCCGCGACGGGAATAGTACCGTCCTTGACGCAGTCCGCGACCGCCGTCGCCACGGCGCGTTGCGCCGGACCGAACATCTGGACAGCCTGCTTGGCGTTCTTGATCGTGACCTTGTTGAATATCACGGTGCTCGGCTTGCACATCAGGTTCGGGCCAATCACGGCCAAAAGACCGTTGACGCCTTCGCGCTGGCTCGTGAGCGTATGACAAAACGTGGCTTCCGCGGGACCGCCGCGCGGCCCCAAAATCAAGTCTATATGAGCGATTTCATTACCATCGCCGACGAGCGCTTCGCCGACGCACACCTTGGTGATCTTCGCCATCATGACCCTCCCTCGATTTCGGGCATACGCAATCGTGCGGCACTCAAGCCGTTTTCGAATTTGCGACGGGGTCGAGCATATCTGCGATGGCGAGAGCGAGCAAGCTCGCAACGGTTAGATCGGCCGACGTCCCCGGATTGCATCCCGACATCTTGAGACGTCGATCGAAATCGAGCAACAGCGCGGCCTCCTCATCGATCATCCTTGCAGAGCGCATCGTAGCCAAAGTTTTTTCGGCCTCCGCGCGCACGGCTTCGGCGCGATCGACGCCGAATTTGCGTTCGATGTGACTATCCGGAAATGCCGCGAGGAATGCCATGTAAGTCCCGCTCGTCGCCAGATTTCGCCTCATGCCGGCACGGCGGGCCCTCACCAACGACGCGACCCCGACGTCGAAAACATCGGCGTAGCTCGTGGCATATTGACGCGCCACTCGATCCCGGTCCGCGGCGAGGATCATCGTTTTGAGCAAGTCGACCGTGGGGACGCCGCGCACGTCCTGCTCAGGGCATGTCCCCAAGCCTGCGGGGCCGGCAAGGCGGATTGCCTCGTAGGTGTTGGCGGCGTCCTCGATCGTCGTCCTTTCGAGGACGACGCGAAGGGTGCTGCGCAAGCCGCAGGGCGGCGCGGTCTCGGCCGCCGCGAGCAAGGGGGCCGCGAGCAGAACAATGCCGAGATTTGTATTGCAGCCGACGGCGCGTTGCGTCGCGGTCACGGCATCCAAAATTCGGCGCCCCAGGGGCTGGCCTGTCGCAGAAATAGGAGCCGCCG
This sequence comes from Alphaproteobacteria bacterium, assembly GCA_035625915.1. NCBI lineage: Bacteria > Pseudomonadati > Pseudomonadota > Alphaproteobacteria > Alphaproteobacteria bacterium. Next base: position 18,527 of record DASPOR010000060.1, read on the forward strand.
ATGCTTCGGCGCTCAATTCGAAATCGGTAACGGTCATGCCGTTGCCCCCAGCGTGAACGTGCACGTTGCCGGGCTTGAGCGCTCGAAGCTCGTCGAGGCAGGCCTTGCGATAGATGGCGGCGAGCGTAGCGTTCCGCATCGCAGCCGGACCGTCAGCCGAGGATCGCCCGCCGACGCTCGAGGCTGGCCTTGGGCCACACGCGCTCCGCATCGTAGTAGACTTCGAACGATGGAACGTCTTTTGGCAACGTGACCCACGGAAGCTTCGATCGGGTAAAGATATGTACGTCCGGCGCCAGTGCGCCGGGATTGTGCAGTGTGCCGACGCGGACGAAGCGCAGAGCCGGCCGGGCGCCGTAATCGCTCCACACCGCACACTGACATTTCGGGCAGCGATAGATGTCGTGGGGACTCCCGCTATCGGTCGGCGCCGCCACGGGCTTGGGTTCGCCGGAGACCATGACAATCCGGTCCGTTTCGATGAGTGCGTTGATCACGAAGGCGCTCCCGGTTTGTCGCTGGCAATCGCGACAATGGCAGCAATGCACGAACATCGGTGCTGAGTTCAGTCGATACCGCACCGTGCCGCAGGCGCAACCGCCATCGAACAAATCTGTCATGCCTATCTCCGCGTCGTCGTTTGACCCTCTGAGAACGCTGTGCTTGTTACATTTTTCGCGTCATCCGGCGCCGGCGCCAATCCGAGGCATCCTCGTGGCGGGATGCAGCGGCTGTCGCGGCTCAGCTCACGAAGCCCAGCACATGGTCGGCCAGGATTTGCGCGATATCGCACGACGCAACACCTTGGAGCCCTTTCCATGCGGGCATGGAATTCACCTCGAGAACGTATAATGCGCCATCCGAATGTTCGATCATATCGATACCTGCATATTCCGCACCGACCACCCCCACAGCCGCCAGACTGAGTTCCGCCATCGAATTTGTAATCGTAGCGGGCTCGCAGCGAGCGCCACGCCCCACATTGGTGATCCAACCCTTGCCGTGGCGAATCATGGCGGCGACGGGGCTTCGCCCGACGACCATGATACGAAAATCGCGCCAGCCCTCATTGCGACCGACAAATCGCTGAATGTACCGCACGCCCGCATAAAGCTCGGACGGAGGCAGGGGCTCATTCGATCGCAAGCGCAGAAGGCCACGACCCTGCGAGCCGAAGAGCGGCTTTGCAACCCATTCGGACGGCCGGTCGCCGACGAGCCGGCTGATTGTCTGGTCGCGTTCGCCCACGACGGTAACCGGTGTCGGGATCCCGGCGCGATGAAGAAGAAAACTGGTCATGGATTTGTCGACACAGCGCTCGATCGCTCGTGCACAGTTGACGACCGGGACGCCGAGTGCGGCGAGGGCATGGAGAAAACCAAGACGCAACGTCACCTGTTCGAAGCTGCCGCCGGCGACCGTCTTAACCAGTACTGCATCGGGTAATTCGCCTTCGAGGCCCGGGATTGAGATTCCGCTGCCTCCGTCGCCGACGTGGAAAATGCAGTCGCGAAGCGAGCGCACCAGGACGGCAGCGCCCTTCCGATCGAAGGCGGCAGTCAATCTGCGGCTATGCCAATCCGGCCCGTCGGTGAAGATGACAATGCGTGCCATAGCAAGAATATAACCCGAATGAGGAGACGGTGTTCTGGCGCGTGCGGTGCGGCTAGCCCTCGGCAAGGGCGAACGAGCGCCGGAGGAGTGCTGGATCGAGAATGCCGCGGCGGAATGTCCGTCCCGTCGAAAGTGCTGTCACTTGAACGAGCCCGGGGCTGAAGAGGAGCGGGTCGATCTGATAAAAGTCGCCCTTATAGCTAGAGAACACTTCGGCAAAGGGACGGCCATAGTCGCGGCTGGCGCTGCTCGGAAGGTTTGTCGCGAGTTCCAGGGCATCGGCTTCCGGCCCATCGACGAAGAGCTGGACGGACCCGCCGTACAAGATCGCATCGTTCGTCCTGCCCATGGCCGATAGGAAATCCTGCCCCGGTGGCGGCAGTGGTGCTGCCCCAACACCATCCGCGATGCGCTCGAGCGGAAAGTGAAGGTAGTGCGCTTTGTGGAGGGCCACCTCGAGCGAGCGCGCGGCGATTTGCACGCATCCTGCAAGGCTTTGGGTCGGCGTCATGATAATCGTCAAGCGCTTTGGGTCGACGCCGCAATCGGTCGCGATCCGGCCGAGGAGGGCAGAGGGCGGGGGGCGGTCGACCTCGAGAACGAGTACGGCGTCTTGCGCACGGTCGCGATAGCCGAGTTCCTGAAAGAGGGCTTCCTTGGCCGCCAGGCTGCGGCCCGGGCCGGAGCCAAGGGCGAAGAACTTGTCTTCCTTATCATCGGATTTCAAGCTCCATCCCGCGTATTGGCTGCCGAGACAGGCGAGTACCGGGTTCGAGGCTGTCACGGTGATCATCCACGGCCAAATGTCGCCGCTCCCGATCGCAACAAGTCCCAATCCGCCAAGGCAGATTTCCGCAATGCGACGACCCGCTTCGACGCCGCCTCGCGCGGCGATACCGCCATCTACGAGAATCGCACCGCAGCTGTCGCGCGTAACTTCGATCCGAAGCACCGCCGCTGCATCGAGCAGGCTTGTGACAAGCGGTGCCGCCAGGCGATTGAGGCTCAGGGTGTCGTTCGATTCGGCCACGGCGACCTCTTTTCCAACGATCTCACGTTTCCCTGCGTGTGCAGGCGCGAGCGATCAAGTGCTGCGGACAGCTTGCGCGCACGATCGGCGACGATGCCGCGCGCGGCAGACGCTGTCGCCGCACTTGCGCGGACGGTGCAGACAGGGTCGTTGCGATTGACGATCGCACCATCTCTCCCGCGATCCGAGGTCCATCTGGGCCATTCGAACGCGTCGGGAATCCTCAGCCGTCGTGGCGCATAAACGATCGACGCAGCCCTCACGGACTTAACCTCGGCTGCCTTCCTTTGGCTCGGCGCAGCGATACGTCCTTCGATAGCCCGGCAATGAAGGCGCCAAAGTGCCAGGCCGCCGTTGCCATCGAATATGTCGAGCGTCGCCCCCGGCCGCGGGTTGACCTCAAGGACAACCACGCGACCCTCCTCGATCAGCAGGTCCAGGCTGTTGAGGCCCCGCAAGCAGGCCGCAGCACTCAATGCGGTACAGATACGCCGAACCGACGCTTCGATCGGGCCCGGCAGCTTTATCGGACCGGCAGAGCCGCCATATCGGAATGGCATGTCGTCGCCGCCGTCGCTCCATTGCTCGCTGAAGCCCAGAATGCGGGCGCGTCGCCCATCCGCAATGAAAAGTGCGGACACCGGCGACCCGGGCATCCGCCGCTGGTAATAGAGAGAAGGGTCGAAGAACGCGCTTTCAGACGCCGTTTCCCGAATGTGTCCGCCACCCGCCCCGCCAACGCGCTTGCGAAGCCAATTGCGGCCGATCCTCGGTTGTCGGGTGGTTTCCGGATGAGGAACCCCGATCTCTTTCAAAAGATTCGCGAAAGAGATTGGGTCCTTCACAAGGGCGACCGATTGAGGTGTGTTGCCAATCAAGGGCACCAATGCTTCGAGCCTCGCAAGAAGTGCGGGCGAATGCTCGAATCCCGTGCCGTAGACGAGTCCGCTGACGCGCGTGCGGCATTCCTCGATTGCGGCGAACAGTATCCGTTCGTCGAACCCGTAAGGACCGAAGGGAACCCGGATGCATTCCTCGACGAGTTCGACGGTATCGAGATCGCGAAATGCGTCGATCGCAATTGCAGGCTGGCGTGAACGCCGTGCCGCGGCGGCGAGCGCGCGTGCCGATTGGGCAACGATCAGAACGGCCTTCCGCCGCTCACGAGGCGATTTCACGGGCAACCTGATACGCATCTCGGTAGTCGAAATACTGGGCCTTGGCGGCGTCGTGAATGCGTTTTAGCAGCTCGTGCTGGGTCTTGAACTTTATGTTTCCGATGGCGAACGCCCCAATGCCGACGGACTTCGTCCCTACAATCTCAGCACCGTCCGCCATCACGTCGACGCCTTCAACACCGAGCGGGGGTACTGCATTTATGTCCGCCACGACGAGCAAGCGATTGGCGTGAACGAGATCGGCATGGGACAAGGTCCGTACGCCGGCGCGCCCTGCTGAAAATATCGCGACGCAATCCCCAATCGCCTTCCGCTTCGCAGCGTCGGTACTTCCGTCCGCCGCGACAAAGCGACGCTTGAAACGCGTCTCGAATTCCGCGACCTTCCGCTCGACAATTCCGCTTTTGTCATGCGCGATCAGCACCACGTCCGCTCCCGCCTCCGCGGCAATCACACCCGTAATGCCACCGACGACACCCTTGGCCCCCAGCACGCCGACGCGCGCACCGGAGATCGAAGCGCCTATCGCCTTGAGATGGCGCTCGACGCAAGCAACCATTGCCCCCGCCGTCGTGAAGGCGCCGGAGGGGTCGGCAAAGACCGAGATTTGAAACGGCGGAAACATGGCCGCCTTGGCAGCCGCCATCATGTCGAGTGCGAGGGCCGCATCGCGACCGCCGATGAAGAGGCATGTCTTGGGCGCATCGGGTGGGGGGCGCGAGAACATGGCGTCCTGGGTCAGGGCGGTAACCTCATTCAAGCCCACATGGGTATAGCTCGCGATCGTGAAACCCGCATCGGCAGCCATGTTGACGTCGAAGGGGCTGACGTTCGCCAATGGCGTCACGAAATGAAGGATGCGGGGCTTGGTCATGGGGTGCGACTTTCCGTTCGTTTCAAGAGCCGGATTTCGGCTCCCCGGTTGCGGCACGCGACGAGGCGAAATTGAAGCGACTTCTTGTCGCCAAAGCGCTTGCGGGTTTCCTCGAGGAGATGTTGGCCCTGTTCAGCCGACCTAATCAGTGCGAAACCTGTCGGACCCCAGGACGATTGGCCCAGGCCGAAGACGCCGCGTTCGCGCAACCAGCCCTGCACTTCGGCGACCGCCGCACTACTGTATAGACCCTCCTGCACGGGTTGGAAGTGGCGTCCGATATGGGATTGGATCTCGGCGATCGCCTCCGAGGCGGCGTCGAAATCGGCCTCCGCAATGCCGGGCAGGAGGCGCATCACCAGCAATCGGCAGAGCCGGCTCGCCGTCGCCTCGTCAAAGGGTGGCAGTGCTGCAAACGCCGCCTGCTCTGCCGCGCCGTGCAATCCATTACGCGCACCATCGAACGTAAGGAGAATGTGCCAGTCCTTCGGAACATCGAAGCGCGCGATGATGGGAGCTGAACCCCCGCCGGCGCGGCGTCCACCGTCGACGAGAAACCCGCCGCGATCGAAAGCGCCGATTCCAACGCCGGATCTCGTACCCCGATCCATCGCGACGGCGAGCGCTGCCGTCGAGGTTTCGATTCCGTGAAGTTTTGCGAGTGCTGCAGCCACGGCAAGACCGAGCTGGGTCCCGGAACCGAGGCCGACGTGCGGCGGAATGGCGCTCGCGATCTCGAGCCGATGCCCCATCGTCACCCCTAGGGCCGTGCAAGCGCGCGCAAGAAATTGATCGGCCCGCTCCGCCGATGGGCCTTCCGTTCGAACTTTAGGCCCAAGCTCCAGGCGCAACCTCACGCCGATGTCTTCGATCGTCAGGCCGAGGCTGCCGAACTTGCGTCCGAGGCCGCCATGCAGATCGAGGAAGCCGAGATGGATTCGCGCCGGTGCGAAAAGCTCCACCGCCTCTGCGGGCCCAGGTCCGATCATGGCCGGCAGCTCCGGCAGCGACTGCGTTGTATCATTGCGACGTTACGATAGACTAAATTCAATCTCGAAATAAAGCGCAAGCCGTAGACCGACGGAGGACGCAATGGTCGAGCGGGCAAAGGATCGCACCTACAACGACGACGAAATCAAGGCCCGATTAGCGGCGAGCCTGCCGCATTGGTATTACGAGGACGGCTGGATCAGACGCCGATACCGCACCAACGGTTGGAAAGGCACCCTGATGGTGATCAATGCGGTTGGACATCTTGCGGAGGCCGCATGGCATCATCCAGACATCACCGCCTCCTATGCGTGGGTCGAGGTGCGCCTCATGAACCACGCCGCAAAGGGGGTCACCGACAAGGATTTCGAGCTCGCTGCGAAAATCGAGGACATGATCCAATGGCGGCCAGGTCCGGGCAGTGCGCTCGAGGGGACACCCGAACAGGATCAGCGCTTCGCCTATATCAAGTACGACAAGCCGAGTGCCAAAGCGCCGGAACACACGTGAGCCTGGGAGACGTGTCGACGATCACTTGCCCGTTTTGCGGGCTGGCTTGTGACGATCTCCCGCGCTCTCCGGCCGGCGTGGAGAGCCGGGGCTGCGCCAAGGCAAGCCAGGGTTTCGCGCGCGGCCTCACAGCGGTGGACCATCGCGTGCGCGGCATTGAATCGCAGCTTGAGGCGGCCGCTGCTGCTGCGGCAAGCATACTTCGCAAGGCGCGATTGCCGCTCATTACCGGGCTTGGCGCCGATCTCGCGGGAATCCGAGCGCTGATCGCCCTCGCCGAGAAGGCCGGAGCGGCAATCGACCGCTGGCAGAGTTCGGCACAGCAAGCCAATCTCGAGGTGATCCGGGATAGCGGCGCCTTTCTTGGAACCTTCAGCGAGATCGCAAACCGCGCCGAGGCGATTTTGCTTGTCGGCAGGGCGCCGGGCGAAGCCTACCCGCGCTTGGGCGAACGTCTATTTCGCAATCGCGCGCCACTTTACCGCACGAACCCTCCCTGGGTGACGTTCCTCGGGCCCGACGCGGGAGCGTTCGCCGATTTGTCACTTGCCGAGCATCTCGCATGCCAATCGGGCGGCTTCGTCGAAGCGCTGGGTGCGCTGAGCGGACTGCTGCTCGGCCGGAAATTGAACGCAAAGCATGCGGCCGGGATTCCAATCGAAGCACTCGCGGCACTCTCCAACCGCCTCAAGGCCGCACACCACAGCGCCATTCTGTGGGATGCGGCGCATTTCCCGGCCGCCGAGCGGGAGATCGCCGTACGCATTCTTCTGCATATCCTCAGGACCCTCAATCGCACGACACGGAGCGTTGGCCTGCCGCTCGGCGGGAGTGACAATGCCCTCGGAGTCTCACAGGCATTGCTGTGGCAGACCGGCTGGCCAAGTCGGATTTGTTTTTCTCGCGGCGTGCCGGAACACGATCCCTGGCTCTATGACGCGGAGCGATTGGTCGGTGACGGGGAGGCGGACGCGCTGGTGTGGACTGCGGTGATTTCGCCAGCGCCCCCGCCGGCGACGAGCCTGCCGACGATTGCCATCGTCGCGGCCGACACCGCCATCGGCGGAACGCCCGACGTCGTGATCCGGGCGGGTGTGCCCGCCTTGGATCACGGGGGGGCGATCGTACGCGCCGACAATGTGGTGGCGCTGCCAATATCCGCAACGCGATCGAGCGAACTGCCAACGGTGGCGGAGGCAGTTCGAGAAATTCTCACGCGGTTGGGGGAGGACGCACCTTGATCGGCTGTATCTCGGGCGGCCGCATCTACGATCCGGTGCACGGCAAGAGCGGTGTGGTATCGGATGTTTTCGTCGAGGATGGCCGGATCGCCGCACCGCGCGACGGCGGGCGGGTGGATATCCGTTGCGATGCGTCGGGTCTCGTCGTGATGGCGGGGGCCCTCGACATTCACAGCCACATCGCCGGCGGAAAAGTCAATCTCGCCCGGTTGTTGATGACCGAGGATCATCGCATCGAGATGCGTTCCCACAGCGCAATAGCCCGCTCCGGGAGCGGATACGTCTCCCCGTCGACATTCGCAACGGGCTATCGCTACGCCGCGATGGGCTATACCGCGGCGTTCGAGCCGGCGATGGTGCCGTCGAATGCGCGCGCTGCTCATCTCGAAATGGCGGACGTGCCCATCGCCGACAAAGGCGCATACGTCATGCTGGGCAACGAGGAATTGCTGCTCCAAATGCTCGCCGAGGGTGCGGAGCAAGAAGAGATCAATGATTACGTTGCCTGGATGATGCACGCCACGGCGGCACTCGGGGTCAAGACGGTCAATCCGGGCGGAATCAGCGCCTTCAAATTCAACGGCCGCGGACTCGAAATCGAGCAAGCCGGCCCACATTACGGCGTCGCACCGCGACGACTGATCCAAGCGCTTGCGCGTGCGGTTCGAGAGATCGGCGTGCACCATCCGCTCCACGTCCACTGCAACAATCTCGGCGTGCCCGGCAACATCGACACCACCCTTGCCACGATCGCGGCGGCGGAGGGTTTTCCGATCCATCTCACGCACGCGCAATTCCATAGCTATGGTACTGAAGGGGATCGGCATTTCTCGTCGGCCGCCGCACGGCTCGCCGAGGCGGTAAACCGGAATCCGAATGTTACCATCGATGTCGGCCAGATCATGTTCGGCCAGACCGTGACGGCGTCGGGCGACACCATGGCGCAGTACCGGAATCACCGTCTGGCGTCCCCCGACAAATGGATTGTCATGGATATCGAATGCGACGGCGGTTGCGGCCTCGTGCCGTTTCGGTATCGCGACAATAACTTCGTCAACGCATTGCAGTGGGCGATCGGGCTCGAGCTGTTCCTGCTGATCGAGGATCCGTGGCAGGTCTTCCTTACGACCGACCATCCGAATGGCGCGCCGTTCACGAGCTACCCGAGACTCATTCGGCTGTTGATGGACCGCGGCTTCCGCAACGATTGTCTGGCTCAAATCCATCCGGCTGCACGGGCGGCGACCGTGCTCGGCACGATCGACCGTGAATACACGCTCGATGAAATCGCAATCATGACGCGTGCGGGACCAGCGCGCATTCTTGGCCTCGCCGACCGCGGTCATCTCGGCGTCGGCGCAGCGGCCGATATCGCTATCTATGCGGAGGATCAGAATCGCGAGCGTATGTTCGAGGCGCCGCGCCACGTCTTCAAGGATGGGGTCGAGGTTGCTCGACGGGGCGAATTGCTGGCGGCGCCGGCGAGTGCCACGCATATCGTCAAGCCCGACTTCGATGCCGCGATCGAACGCCGCATTAAGTCCTTTTTCGACGACCATATGACGGTCAGTTTCGACCATTTTCGAATCTCCGAAGCCGAGTTGGCCGATGGCGGGGTGCGCGTTATCGAGCATGCCTGCCGGCCGAGGACCCGGTCGTGAAGCTATCGGGCATTACCGTCGAAGAGACATTCGCCGAAGCGTTCGGCATGCGCGCCACGCGCCTCCTCGTCACCGCGGATAGCCTGGAATGGGCGGAGGTCGCGGGAAACTCCATGACCGGGTTCGCGACGTCGGTAATCGGCTGCGGTGTCGAAGCCGGAATAGAAAGCGCACTTGCGCCGGGAGAGACTCCGGATGGCCGACCCGGTGTGGCTGTGCTGCTCTTCGCCGTCTCGCGCGATGCGCTTGCGAAGGCATTGCGCGAGCGGGTCGGGCAATGCGTTCTGACTTGCCCGGGTACCGCTTGTTTCGCCGGGCTCGATGGCGAAAACAAACTTCCACTCGGCCGCGTTCTCCGTTATTTCGGCGACGGCTTTCAAACGGCCAAGCGCATCGGCAGTCGCCGTTATTGGCGCATTCCCGTCATGGACGGCGAGTTCATTTGCGAGGATCAGGTTGCCGAGCAAAAAGCCGTCGGCGGCGGCAATTTTCTCATCCTGGGGCGTAGCCGGCCGGCAACGCTCGCCGCGGCAAAGCGCGCGATCGCCGCCATGCGGAAAGTCTCGGGCGCCATCATGCCGTTCCCCGGCGGCATCGTGCGATCGGGCTCGAAGGTCGGCTCGCGCTACAAGTTCCTCATCGCCTCCACCAATCATGCGTTTTGCCCGACGATCAAGGGTGCGGTCGATGGGGCGCTCGAGCCGGATGTCGCCTCTGTGCTCGAAATCGTGATCGACGGATTGGACGAGAAGTCGGTTGGGGCGGCCATGGCGACCGGCATTCGTGCAGCCTGCGTCGAGGGACCCGAGAGCGGGATCGTCCGGATTACGGCCGGGAACTATGGCGGCAAGCTCGGCCCCCATCATTTTCATCTCGCGGAACTGCTCAAATGATCCGTCTCACGATCAAGGCCGAGCTACCGGTGCGGGTCGGCGTTGAGACGCTCATTCCGGAGCGCCTTGCGAATCTAAGCCTCGCTGAGATCGAGCGCTTGCCTCTTCACGTTGGCAATCGCCGAGAGCGTTTGGGAGATTGGTTCCGCGTGGAAAGCAGCACGGGCGATGCGCTTGTCATCGCGGGTGCGGCGCGTAGGCTCGATCGTATCGGCGCTGGCATGACGCAGGGCAAAATTATCGTCGACGGCGACGCGGGGGCGTATCTCGGCCTTGGGCTCGCCGGCGGCGAAATCCGCGTGATGGGCTCTGTAGCATTCGGTGCTGGGACCGACATGCGCGACGGTAAGATTCACATCGCGAGCGATGCCGGTGACGGTGTCGGCGGCGCATTGCCGGGTGCCACGGGCGGCATGCGTGGCGGCGTCGTGATCGTGTCGGGCAGAGCGGGTGCCAGGTGCGGCTACCGGTTGCGGCGGGGGCTCGTCGCCGTCTCGGGGGACACAGCGGAGGCGTGTGGCGCGCGGATGGTGGCGGGCACGATCGTCGTGGGCGGCTCTATGGGGTCGAGCGCAGGTGCGGCGATGCGGCGTGGGAGTATCGTTGGACTCGGAGGTTTTGCCCATATCGGCCCGACCTTCGGCGACTGCGGCGCTCACGAACTCGTCGTCGTGCGTCTTTTGGCACAATGGCTCGGCGAGCTCGGCCTTGCCGCGCTTGCCGGACGGCTGGGGCCGATGCGACGATTTTTGGGCGACCATGCGAACGGCGGACGGGGAGAGCTCCTCACGCCCCTCTGACGCGCAATTCACTATTTGTCTTATGTCTTCCTATTTTGCGATCACTCAGACTTGTTCAGGGGCGGAGGCCGAGCGTTTTGCGCACCTCATTAAGCAGCTCTTGCCCGAATGCGAATCGTGCGTTTGCTTGTCGCGCGGTTATTCTGCCTGCACGAAGCAGTTCCGAATCCGCAATTATTCGCGCGCCTAAATCGCGCATGCTGCGCAGGCTCCCATACAAATGCGCAGCTTCGTCGTATGGGTTAGATGTTAACATCACGACATTGTCAGTCACGGGACGGTCATCCTATTCACGAAGGATAGGGGTGCAACTCCGCTTCGTTTGTTGATGCTGTTTGCCCAGAATCATCATCTCAGCCAAACTTTAATCGTTTCTAAATCCGGCCCGCGCGGGCGCGACAATATTGGCAGGCAAACAGAGAACCCCGCCGAAGCGGGACCAGGTAAAGGACGAGTCTGGCGTGCGATCAGTGACGCTTGGAGCGCTTCAAATGCTCGAGGACGGCGCGGGCGAGCGCGGAAATCGAACGAAGGGACAAAGTCCAATCGGCTTAGTGGATGCCAGCGTTGTTTGCGGCGTCCTCGCCGCCGCGCTTCTCGCCGGCTGTTCGGGCGCGATTAACTCCTCAGGCCCAGCCAACGTTCCAATCACCAATTCCGAAACGGTTCCCACACCGAAGGACGAGGTGTGGAAGAAGCTGGTCGCCGGCCTCCCCAAGCAATTATTTGCCATCAACAATCTCGACAAAGAGTCCGGTCTCGTTAACGTCAGCTACAATGGTGATCCGGAGCGCTACGTCGATTGCGGTATGATCCATTCGGCGATGGGTGGTGGGGGCGAACGTGATTACAATTTTCCAGCCTCACGGGCTGTACAGGAATATCAGGTGACCAATGGTTTTATAACGGCGCAGGTCCACCGGAAGATGTCGCTCGAAGGGCGCATGAGCATTCTAGTTCAATCAGTTGACGCGAACACGACAAACGTCTCCGTGAACACGAAATATATTCTTACTCGCGTCGTGACGGTTGACAGCAATCCACCGCTTAGCGACACCACCTTGGTGAATTTCAACACCGGTCAGTCAGCCGTATTCCCCGTCACCCCCGGTTGGCCGAATGTGCCGTGCCACGCTACCGGAGCTCTCGAGCGGGTGATCCTCGAGATCGTCAAGCTGACGGCGGGCTGATTGAGGTCTGGTTTTTCACGAAAGAGCAGTCGGCTTCCTGCGCTTATTGCGATTCATGAGTCGTCATTGCACGTCGTCGGGCGGAAAGTTGGGCTTCGTCGGGGGTGTCTCAGTGATCCTCGGCTTCGCGGCTGGGCGTTTCTTCTGGAGCCACTTGAAGAACCTGAGCAAGCGCTTCCAACGTTCGAGCGGAGTCACCGCCGGCCTCTTGGACGATGTTAAGGTTGTCTGCTTAACTCAAGGATGAAAATGCGGGCAGGTCTGGATCTCCAGGGAGGAGTCACCGGAGGCTCGGAACCCAGGCGGCGTTCCCGTGGCCCAGACGAAGTGAGGCATGCCTGCTGGTGCACTTGTGATGCCATTGCGATCGCACATTGAGCCTCGAGCTTCAAGAATGGATAGGTCGCTAGCTCAATCAAGAGGCGCTGTAAACTATGACATACCCGTAATACATCATGTAACTAATTGAAATATTTTAGTTTTAGCAAGGTCTGCAGCCAGCTGTGTCGAGAGGCCTTAAAGTCATTTCGATCGTGCGTCCGAAATTACCCCTAGATAACAGATAATTAGTCATCGTAACTCACTGGCATGCCCATTGCAGCTTCGATTCGTCGATGCGGCACAAGCGGCCGCATTAACCAAACCCGGCTCGACAGGTATCGAAGCGCGTCGGGCGGGTACTTCGCGCAAAAAAGCAGGGACAACAAACACAACCACATACCAATGGAAGGAGAATACAATGCGTAAGGTTCTTTTCGCGGGAATTTCCGCGATATCTCTGGCGGTCGCCT